>NZ_JBHXJK010000153.1:0-18289 GCF_042723255.1 Amycolatopsis thailandensis | reverse complement strand
TGAAGGGGCCTTTCATCGCAAATTTTGCGATGAAAGGCCCCTTCATTGCGGTTTCGCCGGGGGAGAACACGCGTGAAAGCCAGCAGTAGCGCGCGTAGCGTCGGTAGCGTTGTAATCATGTAATCGCGGAGGCGAGCATGCACACCTACTTCAGGACGGCGAGACATATGGGACGCGGTGGCTGGAAGGGCCGGGGCGGCTGGCAGCAGGCGGACATCCCGTCGGCGGACGACGCGGCGGCGTGGTTCGGCGGGCGGCTGCCCGAAGGCTGGTTCACCGGGGACCCCGAGGTCACGGTGGACCGCGAAGAGATCGTCATCGTCGGCGAGCTCCAGCCGCTCAGCGGCGAATACGCCGACGACGCCGCCCGCGCGGCGGCCGAGGACGGCCGGATCAGCCGGTTCCGCGAGGAGACCCGCGACGAGCGGATCGAGATCGCGCGCCAGGCCGAGCACCGCTATCAGCGCAAGGTCGCGTGGGGCGCGAGCCTCGGCGGCACGCGGCATCTGTTCACCACCCATTCGGCGCCGGTCATGACCCGGCTGCGGCAGCCCGAACGCCTGGTCCTCGACACCCTCGTCGACGCCGGTGTCGCGCGGTCGCGGTCGGAGGCGCTGGCCTGGGCGGTCCGGCTGGTCGGCGAGCACGCGGACAGCTGGCTCGCCGAACTCCGGGAGGCGATGACCAAGGTCGACGATCTGCGCTCGCAGGGACCGGACCTTTCCTGAAACGTCGGCGAGCTCACAAGGGTCCGTCCTGCGGCTTCCGATGCGGTGCGGCAGTCTGAATCCAGACCGCACCGCATCGGAGGAATCGTGGACGCACCAGGACTTCCCGCGAAGATCGACCCGGACGCGCTGACCACCGTCCTCGATGGACGGTGGGCCGGACTCCGCCGCGCGGTGCGGGAGCAGATGGCGGCGGAGGACTTCAAGGACCCCGTCGACCTCGACATCGAAGCGCACCGGGCCCAAGTACTCGAATGGCTTCGCAAACTCGCCGAAACCGACCGTCCGGGGCTGGGTTTCGACCCGGCGCACGGCGGTGGCGGCGACGTCGGCGGCTCGGTGATGTCGTTCGAGATGCTGGGCTTCGGCGACCTCTCGCTGATGGTCAAGGCCGGGGTCCAATGGGGCCTGTTCGGCGGTGCGGTGCAGTTGCTCGGCACCGAACGCCATCACGAGCGTTACCTGCGCAAGATCAAGGATCTGGAGCTGCTCGGCTGTTTCGCGATGACCGAGCACGGTCACGGCTCGGACGTCCAGCACCTGCGCACCACCGCGACCTATGATCCGGCCACGCACGAGTTCGTCGTGCACACGCCGGACCGGGGCGCGACGAAGGAGTACATCGGCAACGCCGCCCGCGACGGTGAACTCGCGGTGGTGTTCGCGCAGCTGATCACCGGCGGCGAATCGCGCGGCGTGCACGCGTTCGTGGTGCCGATCCGCGGCGAGAACGTGAGCGGCGTCGAGATCGAGGATTGCGGCCGCAAGGCGGGTCTCAACGGCGTCGACAACGGGCGGCTCACGTTCACCCAGGTGAGGGTTCCGCGCGAGGCGCTGCTCAACCGGTTCGGCGACGTCGCCGAAGACGGGACGTACACGAGCCCGATCGAGAGCGACGGCCGCCGGTTCTTCACGATGCTCGGCACGCTCATCCGCGGCCGGGTCAGCGTCGCGGGCAGTGCCGGCAGCGCGACGAAACGCGCGCTGGCGCTGGCCGTCCGGTACGGCGAGCGTCGCCGTCAGTTCGCTCGGCCCGACGGCGACGAGGTCGTGATCCTCGACTACCGCGCGCACCAGCGGAAACTGCTGCCCGCGCTGGCCACGTCGTACGCGCTGCACTTCGCGCAGGAAGCCCTCGTCTCGACGCTGAACGACATCGCCGAGGACGCGCCGGAAGAAGAGCAGCGAGAGCTGGAATCGCGGGCGGCCGGGATCAAGGCCGTGTCGACCTGGCACGCGACGGCGACCATCCAGGCCGCCCGTGAGGCGTGCGGCGGTTCCGGGTACCTGTCGGAGAACCTGCTCGCCGGACTGAAGGCCGACACGGACGTCTTCACCACCTTCGAGGGTGACAACACCGTGCTGCTGCAGCTGGTCGCGAAGGGCCTGCTGACCAGCTACAAGGACCATTTCGAGGACTTGAGCCCGCTCGCGACCGCGCGGTTCGTGGCGGAGCAGTTCGTCGAGGCCGTGATCGAACGGACGTCCGCGCGCAAGGTCGTCGAGCGGCTCACCGACGCCGACGACAGCGACGTGCTGTACTCGCGCGAGTGGCACCTGAAGCTGTTCGAAGACCGCGAAGAGCACGTACTCGGCGGCGTCGCGCAGCGTCTGCGTAAGGCCGCTTCGGACCCCTTCGGCGTCTTCAACGAAGCGCAGGACCATGTGCTGCGCGCCGGGCGAGCACACGTCGACCGGGTGGTGCTCGAAGCGTTCATCGGTGCCATCGAGCGCTGCGCCGACGCAGAGGCACGAGAGCTGCTGGAGCGGGTCTGCGACCTCTACGCGCTCGCGAACATCGAGGCGGACAGGGGCTGGTTCCTCGAACACGGACGCCTGACCTCAGGTCGCTCGAAGGCCGTCACCGCCGCGGTGAACGCGTTGTGCGCCGAGCTGCGCCCGCACGCGCGGACCCTCGTCGACGCCTTCGCTATCCCCGAGCAGTACCTAGCGGCTCCGATGCTTCAGGACTGACCCCGGCGCGCTGCTCGGCGAGCTCGGCCCGCAACGCCTTGACCTCGCGGGTCAGCTCGTCGAGATGCTCACGGGTGACGGCCTGCGCGTTCTCGTCGGCCTCGGTCACCCGCCGGATCAGCCAGGATGCCAGGGTCGCGGTGACCACACCGAGCAGCGCGATCCCGGCCACCATCAGCCCGACCGCGACCACGCGGCCGGTGCCGCTGACGGGATAGCGATCGCCGTAGCCGACCGTGGTGATCGTCGTGATGGACCACCACACCGCGTCCGGGAAGTCGGTGATCGGCGCGTCCGGCTGAGCGCGTTCGGCGTCGAGCACGGCGAGCGCCGAACAGAACACGATCAGCGCCGTCGCGCCCACCGTGTAGACCACGACGCGGCCGCGCAGCGACAGGCCGGCGTTGCGGTTGAGGACGTTGAGCACCGTGACCAGCCGGAGCAGCCGCAACTGCCGGATCAGCGGGAGCACGATGATCGCCAGGTCGAAGATGTTGCTCTTCAAGAACGCCCGTTTGTCCTCGGCGTGCCTGAGGCGGACACCGTAGTCGAGGGCGAAGACCGCCCAGGAGAGCCAGGTGACGACCTCGCACCAGACCCGGCCGGTGTGCCCGAGCGAGGGCTGGAGGATCGGCCAGGCGTAGGCGACCAGGAACAGTACGGCGGCCGCGTTGAGCGGCCACTCCATCCGCTTTTCCCACATCGGACGTCTCCTCACCTGGCCTTTTCCAGGTGCGTACGTTAAGCGATGTCGAGCGCTGTGCCATAGAGTTTCTCGGCTTTGAGGGTGATGAAGAGCCTTCGCTCGCCTTCGGGTGTTCGCGTGACTTCGGAGAGTTCCGTTTTTCCTTCCACGACCGCGAACTTCCAGTGGTCGGCGCTGGAGACGTAGAGCGAAGCGGTGGGGTTGTTGCGGAGCTGCTTGACCTTGAGGCGCTCTTCGGTCGTGCTGATCCGGATCTCGCGGGCTTCGGGGTCCCAGGCGTAGACGACCGTGGAGAGATGCGGGCGGCCGTCGCGCTTGAGGGTCGCGAGGGCGCCGAAGGTGTGCTCGGCGATGAAGGCGCTGAGGGCCGCGTCGTCGAGGGGGCGGGGCGGAACGTTCTTGGCCATGGTGGTGATCATGGCTCTCGCGGTGGGGGTGCGGAAGAAGGCACTTTCTTGTGCCAGAGGGAACACGCGTGTGTCCGTCCAGCTCACCGTGGTGTCGGCGCTCTTATCTCGCCGAAGTACATGAAGGCCCCCTTCACTGCGCCTAGCGCAAGGAAGGGGGCCTTCATGTACTTGAGCCGACGCGGCTAGGCGTACATCGCCAGCCAGATCGCGATGTAGTGCGAGACAGCGGCCAGCACCGTGCAGGCGTGGAAGTACTCGTGGTACCCGAAGGTCTCCGGGAAGTGGTTCGGCCACTTGACGGCGTAGAACACCGCGCCCAGCGTGTAGAACAGCCCGCCGACGCAGAGCAGGACGAGCGCCGCGATGCCGGCGTGCGCGCCCAGTTCGGGCAGGACGAACACGGCGACCCAGCCCAGTGCGATGTAGATCGGCACGCCCAGCCAGCGTGGCGCGTTCGGCCACAGCATCTTCAGGGTGACGCCGCCGATCGCGCCGCCCCAGACGATGGCCAGCACGATGTACCCGGTCGGCTGGGACATCGCCAGAAGGGTGAACGGCGTGTAAGTGCCGGCGATGAACAGGAAGATCATCGAATGGTCGGCGCGCTTCATCCATTCGTATGCTCGTGGGCTCCACAAGCGACGGTGATAGAGCGCGCTGACGCCGAAGACGCCGAGCACGGTCAGGCCGTAGACCGAAGTGGACAAAGCGGCTATAGGCGACACAGTGGACGCCGCGAGACTGATGAGGGCCGCGGCTCCGGCGACGGCGCCGAAGAAGGACCAGAAGTGGAGGTGGCCCCGAAGGCGAGGACGCGTGTCCACCAAGGGCGTGGGGCCGGACGGCTGGGGTTCGGTCTCTACGCTCACTCAGCCAGGTTACGGCACCGTAGGTTTTTTACCAGTGTCCGTGGCGCGTCCCACTGGGGCTCGCGGGGTGACTAGTCTCCACTGGCGTGAGTCTTCGGTCCTTCTTGTCAGACGTCGTGTACAGCGCCTACGGCAGGCGCCTGATCCAGCAGGCCAAGGGGCGCCATCCACGCCATATCGCCATCATGCTGGACGGGAACCGCCGCTGGGCGCGCGAAGCGGGCTTCACCGACGTCGCCGACGGCCATCGCGCCGGCGCCAAGAAGATCGCGGACTTCCTGAGCTGGTGCAACGAGGCAGACGTCGAGGTCGTCACCATGTGGCTGCTCTCGACCGACAACCTCGGCCGCGCGGCCGAGGAACTGAGCCCGCTGCTGAAGATCATCACCGACGTCACCGACGAGCTCGCCGCGCCGCACACGCCCTGGCGGCTCCGCATCGTGGGAGCCCTTGACCTGCTGCCGCCGGAGGTCGCGAAGGCCCTCAGCGCGGCCGCGGAGCGCACCGAGGGGCGCTCCGGGATGGAGGTCAACGTCGCGGTCGGTTACGGAGGGCGTCAGGAGATCGCCGACGCGGTCCGCAAGCTCCTGCTCCAGCACGCCGACGAGGGCACCTCGATCCGCGAGCTCGCGAAGATCCTGGACGTCGACCACATCTCCGAACACATGTACACCTCGGGCCAGCCGGATCCGGATCTGATTATCCGCACCTCGGGTGAGCAGCGGCTTTCCGGATTTCTGCTCTGGCAATCGGCGCATTCGGAATTCTGGTTCACCGAAGCTTATTGGCCCGCATTCCGCCGGGTCGATTTTCTCCGGGCGATGCGCGATTACGCGTGGCGGCACCGGCGCTTCGGTTCCTGACCGGTGACATGACGAAGGCCCCGGCGTGCACTCCGGGGCCTTCGACGTCCACACTGAAGATCAGTGGTGGTGGTGCTCCAGCGAGTGGGCCAGCAGCGACGGGGTCAGGACGACACCCGTGTAGGCACCGGCGACCAGCGAGGCAGCGCCGTAACCCAGCGCGCCACCGCCCTCGATGAACGTGTTGTAGGCGTCGCCGAACGTCGGGTCCGGGGTGCCGGTGGTGTCGCCGGTGGCGGCGAACGCGGTCCCGCCGACCATCATGATGCCCGCGGCGACGGCGGAAACGAAACCAGCCTTCTTCAGCACTTCGCACTCCTAGGTAGAGATATTCAGGGGGTCGGGGGCACCGATTCCGGTGGGGGTGTCCCGCAGTGAGAAAATTACTCGCTATTCAAGCTCTGTGACCGTCTGGTAATCCCATTGTGTGAGCCGAAAAAGGTTCATTTCACTCGGTCCGGTTCTCTGTCTCGGGCACAAAATGCGACCCGCTACCAAGCGTGGTAGAACCTTCGCTTCCATCAGGTGAACGCCCTCTGTCGCGTTAATCCATCCGTGTCACGTCGACGAGCGTCCCTGAATGGTGATCGTCACTACGCGGGGTGACGGTGACCAAGTGTCGATGTCGCGCGACCGACAGTGAGATGACGGTTTGGCGAATCACCGTGGTGGCTGCCTGCGCGATCGGCCGGACGCAGGTACCTTCCGAAAGTGAGAGGTCGCGTCCCATGCGGACTCTCGCGGGAGGCCCTGGTCGTGGCGGTTGTCGACAGGGCGGCACAGCCGCCCAGTGGATGCACGAGGGGGCCGGCACCCGGCCCTCGCGGCCGTGCCGACTGACGCGGTGAGCGTCAGAAGGAGCGGTTAGCCAGGGAGGTGCCCGGCCCAGCGAGTGCGGGCGTGGTGCCACGCCCACGAGGGAGATGCCGTCGTGACTGCGCAGCGTTCACCCCGCAAGGCCTCTGGCCGTTCTTCGACCGGTGCCCCTGGCCCGGAGAAAGCCTCGATCTCGCCCGAATCCCAGCGGTCCACTTACGTGCTCGACACGTCGGTCCTGCTCTCTGACCCCTGGTCGGTGACTCGTTTCGCCGAACACGCGGTCGTGCTCCCGCTGGTCGTCATCAGTGAACTGGAGGCGAAACGTCACCACCCCGAGCTGGGGTGGTTCGCGCGCGAAGCGCTTCGCATGCTCGACGACCTGCGTCGTCAGCACGGCAGGCTCGACGCGCCGATCCCGATCGGTGAGCACGGCGGCACCCTGCAGGTGGAGTTGAACCACTCCGATCCCACGGTGCTCCCGGTCGGCTTCCGCACCGACTCCAACGACCACCGCATCCTCGCCTGTGCGCTCAACCTGGCGGCGGAACGCGCGTCGGTCACGCTGGTGACGAAGGACATCCCCCTGCGGGTCAAAGCGGGCGCCGTCGGCTTGGAAGCCGACGAGTACCGCGCGCAGGAGGTGACGCCTTCGGGCTGGACGGGGATGGCGGACGTGGACGTCCCGCAGACGCTGATCGACGCGCTGTTCAGCGGGTCTTCGGTGGATCCCGCCGAGTTCGGGATGCCCGAGGTGGGTGAACTGCCCTGTCACACCGGGCTGAGGCTGCTCGCGGGCAGCTCCAGCGCGTTGGGCCGGGTCACCGCGGACAAGCGGATCCGCCTCGTGCGGGGTGACAAGGAGGCGTTCGGCCTGCACGGCCGGTCGGCCGAGCAGCGGGTGGCGCTGGATCTCCTGCTGGACTCCGACGTCGGCATCGTCTCGCTGGGCGGCCGCGCCGGAACCGGCAAATCGGCGCTCGCGCTCTGCGCGGGGCTGGAATCGGTGATGGAACGCCGCCAGCACCGCAAGGTCGTGGTCTTCCGGCCGGTGTACGCGGTCGGCGGCCAGGAACTGGGTTACCTGCCCGGTTCCGAAAGCGAGAAAATGCAGCCGTGGGCCCAGGCGGTGTTCGACACCCTCGGCGGGCTGGTCAGCCAGGACGTCCTCGACGAGGTCTTCGACCGCGGCATGCTCGAGGTGCTGCCGCTGACCCACATCCGCGGCCGGTCGCTGCACGACACGTTCGTCATCGTCGACGAGGCGCAGTCCTTGGAGCGCAACGTGCTCCTGACCGTGCTCTCGCGGCTCGGCACGGCCTCGCGGGTCGTGCTCACGCATGACGTCGCGCAGCGCGACAACCTGCGGGTGGGGCGGCACGACGGTGTTTCGGCGGTGATCGAGAAGCTCAAGGGTCACCCGCTGTTCGCGCATGTCACGCTGACCCGGTCCGAGCGCTCGCCGATCGCGGCGCTCGTCACCGAGATGCTGGAGGACCACGGATAGCCGGTCGGGGAGTCCTCTTGGGACAGTCCTAAGGGGACTCCCCGTGCTTCCTTCGCACCGCGGCGAAATCGGCGTCGTAGGTAGGACCGTGGGAAAGGCGGTTCGGCGCCGCCGTGGAGTAGAAACAGGAGATCGCCGGGACGACGAGCGGGTCGCGTTCGGCGGTGAGGCTCAGCAGGAGATCCCAGTCGTCCATTTCGACCAGTGACTCGTCGAAGCGGGCTTCTTCGAGTCCGGCGCGGTGCGCGACGGCGCCGGTGTCGGCGAGGTTCTCCTTGAGCAGGGCTTCGCGGCTGTACGGCTTGAGCAACAGGCGCGGCAGTCCTTCGACGTCGTCGATGACGTATCCGCCGTACGCGGCGGTGATCTCCGGGTGCTCACCGAACGCCCACGCCAAAGCCTTGAGCCACAAGGGATGCATGGTGTTGTCGTCGTCGAGGTAGGCGACGACGTCGCCGGTCGCTTCGGCGAGGGCCGCGTTGCGCGCGGCGCTGACCCTGTTGTGCGCCACGCGGATCGTGCGGATCCGCGGATCGTCGAGGGCCGCGAGAATCTTGGGCGTGGAGTCCGAGCTGGCGTCGTCGACGACGATCAGTTCCCAGTTCCCGTATCGTTGCGCCCGGATCGACGCGATCGCGCGGGGCAGCAGCGCGGCGCGGTCGTGGGTCGGCAGTACCACCGAGATCTTCGGTGCGGCGGCGAGTTCCAGCGGTTCGAGCCACTGGGTGAAGGTCTGGACGGCGCGGGCGGCTTCGAGCTGACCCGTCCGGAGGTGAAGGCCTTCGAAGGCGGTGTCATGGCTTTCCAGCCAGCCGTCGAGCGCTTCCTGCCGCGAGCCGAGGGCTTCCTGCTTGGCCTCGACGGTGGTGGTGCGGGCGTCGCCGTCCCGCAGCGCACCACCGTGATCTTCGAGCCAGGCGGTGTGGTGCTCCAACACCGCGCGCAGGCGCTCGATTTCCGCGGCCTGGTCCGCGAGCGCGGAGCGCAGCTCGGCGATTTCCCCGTTTTCCGCGTGGCGGCGGTCCGTCGCCGCCGCCACGATCCGTCTGAGGCGTCTCACCCGGTGCACCTTAGTGCTTCAGGTGCTTCGGCTCACCAGCCCGACGGCAGCGGGCGCCCTTCCGCGAAGCCCGCGGCGGACTGGATGCCGAGCAGCGCGCGCTCGTGGAACTCCTCCAGCGTCCGCGCGCCCGCGTACGTGCAAGCGGACCGGACGCCGGAACCGATGGAGTCGAGCAGGTCTTCGACGCCGGGGCGAGCCGGGTCCAGTGCCATCCGCGACGCCGAAATGCCCTCTTCGAACAGTCCCTTCTTGGCCCTTTCGAACACGTTGTCCGTGCGCGTGCGCGCGCCGACGGCGCGCTTCGACGCCATGCCGAACGACTCCTTGTACGGCCTGCCCTGCTCGTCGTATCGCAGGTCGCCGGGGGATTCGTGGGTGCCGGCGAACCACGAGCCGACCATCGCCGCGGACGCGCCGGCGGCCAGCGCGAGCGCGACGTCGCGCGGATGCCGCACGCCGCCGTCCGCCCAGACGTGCTTGCCCAGTTCACGGGCCGCGGCGGCGCATTCGGCGACGGCGGAGAACTGCGGGCGGCCGACGCCGGTCATCATCCGCGTCGTGCACATGGCGCCGGGGCCGACGCCGACCTTGACGACGTCCGCGCCCGCGTGGATCAGGTCGCGCGTGCCCTCCGCGGTCACCACGTTCCCGGCGACCACCGGAACGCGCGGGCTGACCGACCGGACGGCCTTGAGCGCGGAGATCATCTTCTCCTGGTGACCGTGCGCGGTGTCGACGACCAGCACGTCGACGCCCGCCGCGAGCACGGCCTCGGCCTTCGCCGCGACGTCGCCGTTCACGCCGATCGCGGCGGCGACCCGCAGCTTCCCGCCGTCGTCGACGGCCGGGGTGTAGATCTCCGCGCGCAGCGCCGAGATCTCGGTCAGGACGCCCGCGAGCCTGCCGTTCTCGTCGATGCCGAGCGCGAGACGGCCACCGTGGTCGTGCAGACGCTCGAAAACCTCGCGCGGCGGGGTGTTCAGGGGAACGGTGACTACGGCGGGCTCCGCGACGTCGCCGAGCCTCGCGAAGCGGTCTACGCCGGCGCAGGCCGCTTCGTCGACGACGCCGACCGGCTTACCGTCCTCGTCCACCACGACGACGGCGCCGTGGGCGCGTTTGCCGACCAGGTTGAGCGCGTCGGCCACCGCGTCCCCGCCGGTCAGCACGAGCGGGGTGTCCCACACGGTGTGACGGCTCTTGACCCAGGTGACGATTTCGGCGACCGCGGCCGTGTCGACGTCCTGCGGCAGGACGACGAGGCCGCCGCGCCGGGCGACCGTCTCGGCCATCCGGCGGCCCGCGACGGCCGTCATGTTGGCCACCACGATCGGGATGGTCGCGCCGGTGCCGTCCACAGTGGACAGGTCGACGTCGAAGCGGGACTCCACGTCCGAACGGTTCGGCAACAGGAACACGTCGTCGTAGGTCAGGTCGTGAGCGGGCCGGTGCCCGTCGAGAAAGCGCACGAGTCCCCAGGATACCCGCGTGGGACAATGTCGGCATGACCGACCGGGACCGTGACGAAGCCGGACGAGCCCGCAACGCCCGCCCGCGGGACGGTCTCGGCAGGCCGCTCCCGTATGGCGCCGACGGGGTCGAGCGGCAGCCCGAGGGCATCGAACGCAGCCCCGAGGCCACCATCGCCGAGGCTCAGCGCCTGCTCGACGCGGGGCGCCCGTTCCACGCGCACGAGGTGTTCGAGGACGCGTGGAAGGCGGCCGACGGGGCCGAGCGCGAGCTGTGGCGCGGCCTCGCGCAGCTCGCCGTGGGCCTGACCCACGCGGCCAGGGGGAACGGGAACGGCGCGGCGTCCCTGCTGGAGCGCGGCGCGGGCAACATCGAGCCGTTCCGCGAGGCCCGGCCGCACGGGATCGACATCCCGGGATTGCAGGCCTGGGCGCGGGAGATGGCCGACGAGGTGAAGGTGCGGGTGCGGGTCGAGCCGGTCGCGCCCCGCCTAAAGGGCCAATAGGGCCGAGCCCGAGCGGTACAGCTCGATCAGCAGCGGCCGCAGTTCGTGGCCCGCCGCGGTGAGCCGGTAGCTGGTCCGGCTCGGGAAGCCCGGTAGTTCCTCGCGGACGGCGAGACGTCGCGAGATCAGGTCGCCGAGGCGTTCTGTCAGCACCTTCGCCGACACGTCGGGCAACGCCGTGCGAAGGTCGCTGAAGGAGCGGGCCCCGCCCATCAGTTCGCGGAGCACCAGCGTCGTCCAGCGGCCCGAGATCGCGGCGAGCGCGACCTCGACGGGGCAGTCCGGCTCCGGCCGCCGGGTGCGGCCGCGGGCGTCCGGGACGAGTTCGCCGTCGAAGGTTTCCGTTTGGTGACCTGCTTCGCGGTCGGTTTCGCTGTCCGCATGACGCATCACTCCAGTGTGCCTTTGACGGCGGACCCCGCCGAGCATCCCTTCGTCTTCCAGGCCGCCTTCAACACCGGATCCGCCGAAATCCTCGACACCGTCTACGAACCGGACGCCGTGTTCGTCCGCCGGGACGGCGTGCAGGTGAGCGGTGCGGAACGCCGGTCCGCGAACGGCAGGATCCTCGGGCTCGGGAAGCCCATCGAGGTCACGCCGCGCCAGGTGCGGGTGGCCGGTGACCTGGTGTTGCTGGTCGTCGATTGGGTCATCGAGGGCCATCTCGCGGCGACGGCCACCGACGTCGCGCGACGCGGCGAGGACGGGCTCTGGCGCTACGTGATCGACAACCCCTTCGGCATCGCCACACCTTGAGTACTCGACATACCGCGAGTATGTTACTTCGAGTAGGGATACTGATCGGTAGGTAACGGCGGAGGAAGCGCGGATGAGCGAGCCCAAGGAACTGCTGGCCGAACCGCTGAAACTGCGGTGCGGCGCGACCCTGCCTAACCGGCTGGCCAAGGCCGCGCTGAGCGAGCAGCTCGGGGACCGGCGCAACCGGCCGACCGCCGAACTGACCGAGCTGTACCGGACGTGGTCCTGGGGCGGCGCCGGGACGCTGATCACCGGAAACGTCATGGTCGACCCGACGGCGCTCGGCGAACCGCGCAACGTGGCGGTGCCCCGGGAACCGGACGCGACCGAGTTCAAGCCGTGGGCCCGTTCGGCGGACGGGACCGAGACCCGGCTGTGGGTCCAGCTCAATCACCCCGGCCGCCAGAGCCCGCGCTTCCTGTCCCGTCAGCCGGTCGCGCCGTCGGCGGTGCCGTTCGGCGACCGCGGCATCCGCTCGGTGTTCGCGACGCCCCGGGCGCTGACCGTCGACGAGATCGAAACGATCGTCGACCGCTTCGGCGTGGCCGCGCGGACCGTCGTCGACGCCGGGTTCGCCGGTGTCCAGATCCATGGCGCGCACGGCTACCTCGTCTCGCAGTTCCTTTCGCCGCTGACCAACCAGCGCACCGACGGCTGGGGCGGCGACGCTCTCCGGCGGCGCCGCTTCCTGCTCGAAGTCGTCGCCCGGGTGCGCGCGGAGGTCGGCGACAGCGTGCCGATCGCGGTCAAGCTCAACAGCGCGGACTTCCAGCGCGGCGGGTTCGGTGAGGAGGAATCGCTCGAAGTCGTCCGCGAGCTGGGCGAAGCGGGCATCGACCTGCTGGAAGTCTCTGGCGGCACCTACGAGAAGGCCGCCATGATGGGCTCCGCGAAGGCGAGCAAGACCAGCACTGCCAGCCGCGAGGCCTACTTCCTCGACTACGCCGCGAAGGCGCGGCAGGTCACCGACGTCGCGCTGATGGTCACGGGTGGCTTCACCAGCCCGGAAGGAATGGCGGACGCGCTGCGTTCCGGCGCGCTGGACGTCATCGGTCTCGGCAGGCCGCTGGTCGTCGACCCGGGCTTGCCCGGCCGTCTGCTGGACGGCGAGGACGTCCGCGCGCGGCGCACGGCCCCGAAGACCGGGATCCGGCTGGCCGACAGCCTGCTCGAAATCCAGTGGCACACCCAGCAGATGCACCGCGTGGCCGCCGGGAAACCGGTGGACCCGCGGCTCGGCGCGGTGCGGACGTTAGTACGCGCCGGTGTCGCGGATCCGCTCAACGCTTTCCGCCGGGTCCGGGGCTAAGTAGTCGTCGGTGTCATCGCGGCGGCCGAAGGTGCGGTCGAAGCCGACCGCGGCCGCCGCGAGGCCGATGAACAGCAAGCCGATCAGCACGCAGTTGAACGCGACGCCGCCGTAGCCGTTGATGCCAGGGTCGACGAACGGGTACGGGTAGAACCCGATGATCGCGCCGCGCACCAGCGTGACCGCGAGCCAGGCCAGCGGGTACAGCAGCGACCACCACAGGACCCGCCACGACAGCTGCCCGCGCGGCCCGAACAGCAGCCAGCCCGCGACGCACATCAGCGGTGAGACCTTGTGCAGCATCGTGTCGGCGAACAGGGCCCAGCCGTGCAGCTCGTAGAGGTCGGCGAGGGCGACCTGGAAGACGACGCCGGTCACGATGATGCCGACGAGGCCGGTGAGCCGCAGCACGCCGAAGACGGTCGACCGGCCGGCGACACCGAGCGCGAGCAGCAGGCCGCCGATGCCGACCAGGATGTTCGAGTCGATGGTGAAGAAGGCCAGCAGGTTGGCCACCCGCCCGGCCGGGGTGTGGAAGGTGCCGCCTTCGGTGCCCGCCGAAACCGGGATCTGGGCGGCCAGACCGGCGATCACCACCAGCGCGGTCGCGCCGAACCAGGCGCGCGCGATCTTGGAAGCCTGCATTCCGCCTACTTTATGGGTGATCATGCCGCGACGTCCCGTCACCACCGTGCGCCGCCACTCGATCGGGGGCGGGACGCCGCCGGGCCTTCCCGGCAGGCGGGTCATATCGTGGGAAGCGATGGACGTCGAGCGGAGGCCCGGACGCCGCGGGCGGGTCGCGCGGGGGCCGGTGGAGGACAGCGGGCCCGTCGCCGGGTTCGCGCGACGGCTGTGGGAGCTGAAACGCGCCGCCGGTGACCCGTCGTACGACCGGATGCGCGACGAATACGGCGCGCTCGCCTCCAAATCGGCGCTTTCGGCCGCCGCCCGCGGAGAGCGCCTGCCCAGCTGGGAGACGGCCTGGGAGTTCGTCCGTGTGCTGGCCACCGGGGTGCTCGGCGGTGACGAGGACGAGGTCCGCCACGAATGGCGTGGTGAATGGGAGCGCGCGCGGGACGCGTTGACCGCCGACGCGCCGCCCGAACCGGCTCCGGAACGCTCGCGGCGGACGGCGTTCGTCCTCGCCGGGGCCGTCGCCCTCGTGCTCGTCGCGGCGCTGGTGTTCGTGTTCACCGCTCCGTTCGGCTCCGAGCCCGCCGCTCCGGCGGGCGACGCGTCGGAATTCGTCTCCGACGTGACCGTGCCCGACGGCAGTGAGGTCGCGGCCGGATCGACCTTCGTGAAGACGTGGGAGTTCCGGAACGCGGGATCGGTCGGATGGGTCGGTCGCTATCTGGTGCGCGCCGGCTCGTTCGGGAATCCGGGCGAATGCGGCACTGCGGAACGCGTTCCCGTTCCGCAGACCGCGCCCGGTGAACATGTGCGAGTCTCGGTCGAGGTCCACGCGCCCGACCGTCCCGGGCATTGCCAGGTGTACTGGAAGATGGCCGACGAACAGGGCCACATCCTGCTGCCGAACACCCGCGCGGTGTTCTTCTCGGTCCGCGTCATTTGACCTTCGGGGCCGGTGGCCAAAGCGCTGACCTGCGTGGACATTGTTTCCCCGGCCATGGCCATTGCGTGGCCGTGAATCGCTTTCCGAGTGGTCGCCGTCGCCTTTAGCGTCATCGGCGTCCGGGAATTCCGGATGGGGATTTTCCGAAACACTCTCACATCAATCTCGGAAAGGGAATCCATGCGTCCGTACGTCAAGGTCGCCGCACTGGCCGGGGCCACGCTCACCGTGGCACTCCTGCCGGTCACCGCCGCGCAGGCGGCTCCGGCGCCCGCTTCGGGCAGTGATCCGATCATCACCTGCGAATCCGGCTATCACGGCTGGATGCGCCGGGCCGGGAAGGACGCGATCTGCCTGAAGCCGGGCACTCGCACCTGGGACGTCAAGGTCTTCGAATGCGCCGGGGATCTGACGGTGCATTTCAAGAACGGCGAGAAGGCCTATTGCGGGGGAAACATGAAGATCGGCCTCGACCTGGCCGTCCAGTCCAATGTCGTCAAGACCGTTGTGGGGAACCGATGAACAAGAAGCTGCTCGCCGTCGTCCCGGTCGCGCTGGCCGGCACCCTGCTGATGGCACCGTCCGCTTCGGCGGCGTCGAAGGTCTGCGAGGGCGGACCGCTGATGGGCGCGTCGACCAAGGTCGTCGAGGTGAGCGCGGGGCAGAGCATCGACATCACCGTGCACAACCACGACTACCGGGGAATGCTCGTCCAGATCATCGACGACACCTTCGACAAAGGTCTCTGGAGCGGGGCCATCGCGCCCGGCAAGGAGCACACGGTGAAACACGGCGTGCTCGGGGAGCCGCCGGTGGGTCACAAGATCCGCTTCGAGGTGACCTCCAACCTCTCGAACAACTACACGTACAAGATCTCTTCGGACCGCTGCTACTGACGCGTTTCGTCCTCTGGATGCGGTCGTTGCACGCGCAAGGACCGCGTTCAGAGGACGAACTGCGTTAGGGCTTGAGGAGGCCGCGGACGGTGTCGATGGTGTCGGCGTCCGCGGCTTCCTTGTCCGGCCGGTACCGCACGACCCGCGCGAAGCGCAGCGCCAGCCCGCCCGGATACCGGGTGCTCACCTGGGCCCCGTCGAGTTCGATCTCGACGACGATCTCCGGGCGTACGTGCACCGCCCAGTCCGTGCGGTGCGTCTCGATCTCCTGGAACGTCTTCGTCTGCCAGGACAGCAACTCGTCCGTCATGCCCTTGAACGTCTTGCCGACCATGATCGGTGGCCCGCCTTCGGGGTCCCGCGCGCCGAGATGCAGGTTCGACAGCGTGCCGGTGCGCCTGCCGTGCCCCCATTCCGCGGCGAGCACGACCAGGTCGATCGTGTGCACCGGTTTCACCTTGAGCCACGCGCGCCCGCGACGGCCCGCCGCGTACGGCGACGCGAGGTCCTTGACCATCACGCCCTCGTGCCCGGCGGACATCGCCGCTTCCAGCACTTCGGCGGCGGACGCCGGCGCGACCTCGCCGGGGATGACGTGCTCTCCGGCGACCTTCCGCAGCGCGGCGTTCCGCTCGGACAACGGCGCGTCCAGCAGATCCGCGCCGTCGAGGTGCAGGCAATCGAAGAAGTACGGCCGCAGCAGCAACGCCTTGACCTGCTCCTCGCGCGTGCTGCCGAACCGGCTCATCGTTTCCTGGAACGGCCTCGGCCTGCCGTCGTCGGTCAGCGCCAGCGTCTCGCCGTCGAGCACCACCGACGTGCACGGCAGCGAGCGCACGAGCTCCACCAGCTCGCCGACGCTGCCGGTGATCTCCCGCAGTGTCCGCGTGTAGACGTGCACCTCGTCACCGTCGCGGTGGACCTGGATCCGCGCACCGTCCATTTTGTACTCGACCAGCGCCTCGGCGTGCTCGGTGACCGCCTCTTCCAGCGACTCCGCCGGGGACGCCAGCATCGGCCGGATCGGCCTGCCCAGTGCCAGTTTGAACTCGGCCAGCCGCTCCCGGCCGCCGGTCATCGCCGCGAGACCCGTCACCGGCAGCTGCCCGGACAACATGAACGCCCGCCGGACCTCCTCGCCCGGGATCTCGGACGCCGCCGCGATGGCGTCCACCATGATCCCTTCGAGCGCGCCCTGCCGCAGCTCGCCGGTGAGCAGCCGGAACAGGAACTCCTGCTCGTCCTTCGTCAACCTGCTGAACAGCGCCCGCAACGTGTCCGCGCGCAGCTTCACCGACCCCGAACCGGACGCCGCCCCCACCGTGCCGAGCGCCGTGTCGACCTCGGCCACTGTCGACGACGGCTCGGCGGCCGGAGCCGCGTTCAGTTCGGCCAGCGTCCGCCATCCGGTGCCGATGCGGCCCTGTGTCGGCTGCCCGGTGAGGAACGCGATGACCGCGGGGAGCTCCGGTTCGCCCGCGGCGCGCAGCAGTGCGGCCAGGGTGGCGATCTTCGCCTTCCTGGACCTCGTGGCGGCCAGTTCGGCCGACGCGGTCACCACCGCGGTGAACAACATGGGTCCATCATGAACCCGGGGACCGACAGTTTCCCGCCGAGCGGGTTCAGGCGTGCGCGGGATCGGCGACCCAGCTGGCGAGCAGGCCGAGCGCCCGCTCGCTGTCGGAGCCGGGTTCGGCGGTGTAGATCACCAGGGCCAGGTCCGGATCGTCGGGCAGCCGCAACGTCTCGTAGCGCAGCCGGAGCTCGCCCACGATCGGGTTGATCATCACCTTCCACGAGTGCGCCTTCTCGCGCACGGTGTGCTTCGCCCACAGCTTCCGGAACTCCTCGCTGCCGAGGGAGAGCTCGCCGACGAGCTGGGCGAGATACGGGTCGTCCGGATACTTCCCGCTCTCGGAGCGAAGGTTCGCCACGACCTCCTTCGCCACTGTCGCCCACTCCGGGTGCATCTCGCGGGCGTACTCGTCGAGGAAGAACAGCTTCGGGATGTTGCGCTCGCCGGGCGGCGTGGCGCCGAAGTCGAAGGACAGCGCGCCGCCGAGCGGGTTCCAGGCCAGCACGTCCAGGTAACGGCCGAAGACGAACGCCGGGGACTGGATCGCGTTCAGCATCAGCTGGAGTTCCGGGCGGATCCGCTGCACCCGCGGCCGCGCGACGCGTTTGCGTTTCGGCGCGGCCAGATTGCGCAGGTAGGTCTCCTCGTCGCGGTGCAGGCGCAGCGCCCGGCTCAGCGATTCGAGGACGGAGTCGGACACGTTGCGCGCTCGGCCCTGCTCCAGCCGCGTGTAGTAGTCGACGCTGATCCCGGCCAGCTGCGCGAGCTCCTCACGCCGCAGCCCGGCGACCCGGCGCTGGTTGAACCCCGTCGGGAGGCCGAGGTCGGCCGGGTCCAGCGCGGCCCTGCGTGCCTTGAGGAAGTCGCCCAGTTCGGCCGTCTCGGTCATGTCGACAAGTATCCCGGAGGCCGCTTGGCCTTGCCTGGCCCTGACAGACCCAGGCGGGCCGGTACTTTCGCGTGACCGAGTGGACGGCACGCGTGATCAGACGGACGACACGTGTGATCAGGCGGACGACACTCGGCGACGGCCGAGTCCCTCGCGTGTCGTCCGTCTGATCACGCGTGTCGTCCGTTCAATCACGCGTGCCGTCCCACCGGTCACGCTAAATCGCCCGACCGTAGGTACCTGAGACACGGTTGGCCCTAACCCGAATCGCCACTCACGACCCAGGCGGGCCGAGCCGGTACTTGCCCACCTGCGGTACATGAAGGCCCCCTTCCTTGCGCCAGGCGCAAGGAAGGGGGCCTTCATGTAC
>NZ_JBHXJK010000152.1:15385-18324 GCF_042723255.1 Amycolatopsis thailandensis | reverse complement strand
TGACTGAACGGACGACACGCTCGCAGCCGGGGGCTCGCCGCGAGTCGTCCGTCTGATCACGCGCGCCGTCCATTCCGTCACGCGTGTCGTCCCTCCAGTCACGCGAAACCGTCCGTGAAGGCCTCCTTCCCTGCTTTCAGGGTCAGAGTCTCGGCAAAGTCGCATGAACGCCGGTCGATGTCGCTCTTGATGATGCGAACGGGACCTCAGGACATGGCAGATGACCCGAGAGCCTGAACGGCGGTGTCCGCAAAGGACCCCAGGCGACCGAAGAATGTCTGATTTATGACTATATGTACGGCTTTGCCTGGGGTCGTGAGTGACAAGGATGGTTCTAACCCTCTTTGCCACTCACGACCCCCATCTCAAACGCCCAAATCGGGCAAAACAATCCCGATAGTGTCCTCTATGGACAGTTGACAAGGTGCCATGCCACGGTGACGAGCCTCTTCGCCACCCACTTGGCCGGCGGGTAGACGACTTTGCCGGGACCCGGACTCTCAGGGTAGGGAAGGAGGCCTTCACGGACTTGCGGCCGCCGCTAACGTGGACCGGTGCTGATCCACGCCGTACCCCAGTTCCAGGGCGCGCTGACCGAACGCGCGCCGGAGATGCCCGAAGGCTGCGTCGCGCTCGCCGAGCTGGCCGGTCACGTCCTGGGCGTACCGGTGCACCACATCCGGCAGACCCGCGAGACCTCGCCCGTGGTCGACGGGATCGCCAACCGCGAGGTGCTCACCGGCGCGAACCGGGCCGCGCAGCTCGCCGCGCTGGAGGCGCCTGGCGGGCCGGTGCTCACCATCGGCGGTGACTGCGGGGTCGAACTGATCCCGGTCGGCGTCGCGCGCTACCGCTTCGGCCCGGGTCTCGGAGTCGCCTGGTTCGACGCGCACGCGGACCTCAACACCGCGGAGACGTCGCCGTCGGGCGCGTTCCACGGCATGGTGCTGCGGTCGCTGCTCGGCGAGGGCGACCCGGATTTCGCCGCGAACCCGCGCGTCGAACCCGGTCGCGTCGTGCTCGCCGGGACGAGGGCCTTCGACGACGCCGAGCGGGACGTGATCGATCGCGGCCTGGTCGTCGAGGCGGACGACGTCGCGGCCGGGCTGGCGGGTGCGGACAAGGTGTACGTCCACGTCGATCTCGACGTACTCGACCCGGGGGAGTTCGACGGGCTGAACTGCCCGGAGGCCGGTGGCTTGACGATCGAGCGTCTGGTGGCGATGCTTCGCGGGCTGAGCGGCTTCGAAGTCGTCGGCGCCGGGATCACCGAATGCGTCGGCACCGAGGTGCGCGTACTGGAGCCCGTGCTCGAAGTACTCGGTGAATTGCTCACCGAAAAGCAGTGACGCTCCGTCACGATATGGCCCGCTTCGGCCGTTCGTACGTACGGCGCGTGGCGTTTGCCGGGCACTTGTCATCAAAATTCAGGGACGGACCGTGATTTTGTCACGACGGTGACAAGAAATCGGTTTCTTCTGCGAAAGGTGACACATTCACGAGCGACTTTGCGATGTGTTCGTTGTCACCCCACGACGATCGTGGGATGTCCGGACGCTGGGCGGAGCAAAGGAGCTGCGATGTCGGTGGAGCGCGGGATCGAACACGCTGCGCAGCCCCCTGCGGCGCTACCTCGCAAGCTCGCCGACATTTTGCGACCGGAACTCGGCAGTCTCGCCAACGAGATCGTCGACGAGATCCGGGCGACCATCCCCGCCTACGCGCGTCCGCTCGACGGGCCCTACGGCAAGTCGATCCGCGCGGGCGTCGAGTACGCGATCACGCTGTTCGTCGCGCAGATCGCCGATCCCACCGTCTCCAAGGAACAGTCGCACGAGGTCCACCATCGGCTGGGACAGAACGAAATGCGGGAGGGCCGCAGCCTCGACACGCTCCAGTCCGCGTACCGGGTCGGCGCGCGCGTGTCGTGGCGGCGCATCATGCGCGTCGGCCGCCGCAGCGGGCTCTCGTCCGCGGTGATGTCGCAACTGGCCGACGCGATGCTCGCGTTCATGGACGAACTCGCCTCCGTCGCGCTGGACGGCTATCTCGAAGCGAAGGCGCGCACCGCGGGAGCGCTGGACACGTGGCGCCGCAAACTGCTGCACCTGGTGCTGGAAACCCCGCCCGCGCCGTCGAAGGCGATCGCGGAACTCGCGCAGCTGACCGGCTGGCCGGTACCCGAGCGCGCGACCCCGGTGGTACTGCACCCGATCAACGACAGTGTCAGACCGCGGCGGCACAACGCGGTGGATTCGGACATCCTGGCCGAACTCGATTGCGCCGAGCCGCGTCTGCTCGTCCCCGGCGAGATCTCCGGCGCCCGCCTGGCCACTTTGCAGGCCGCGCTGCCGGACTACCGGCTGTCGATCGGCCCGTGCCGTCCGCTGGACTCCGTCGCCGATTCGCTGCGCTGGGCACGCGACGCCCTGCACCTCTCCGAACGCGGGATCATCGGCGTCCGCCGGGTGATCCGCGCCGAAGAACACCTCGCCACCTTGCTCGTGAACGCAGACGCGGTGCTGACCTGCCAGCTGCGCGACCGCCTGTTCGCCCCGCTCGCCGAAATGACCGGGAAACAACGGGAACGGCTGCTCGAAACCCTGCGCGCCTGGCTCGACAGCCAGGGCAACGTCGTCGACATCGCCGAACGCCTCCAGGTCCACCCGCAGACCGTCCGGTACCGCATGCGCCAGCTCCAGGCGACCTTCGGCGAGCACCTGCGAGACCCGGGCGCGCGGTTCGAAATGGAACTGGCGCTGCGGGCCGGCGTCACGCCTTCCTCGGCGCCCGAGGGCTACGCGCTGCCGGAGGTGCTTCCGGCGCCGCGCAAGAGTCCACAGTGGACGCCGAGCGGGTCGTAGCCTCGGGATGTCATGAGGGGTCCCCCAAGGTCACAATTAGTCCAATTTGGACCACACAACACACACCTCAAAGCC
>NZ_JBHXJK010000152.1:0-15375 GCF_042723255.1 Amycolatopsis thailandensis | reverse complement strand
CGGCGGGGTGCGATGAGTGGGGAGGTTATGAGGGGTCCCCATAGGACACTTTTCGTCCTATGGGGACCCCTCATGACACTCGTCAGCGGCGCCCCACCGGCGGATCCGTGTTGGGGCACTTGCGTTCCGCTTCCCACTCCAGGCCCACCTGGTTGACCCCGATGCACGCCTGGTTCCCCGGCCCCGATCCCATTCCGCTCAGCAAGGAGTCGAGGTTCTCCGTGACTCCGCAGCCGGAGAACTTGGGCAGAGTGAATCCCTGGAAGGCGGGTTCCGGGTCCTTCGGGTCCGTCCGCAGCACGCCACCGGTGAACGCGTTCCAGTTCGGACCGCGCAGGTTCAGCACGATCGGTTCGGCGGTCATGCAGTCGGGGCCGACGTCGAGGGGAGTGCCGTTGATGGTGATGTCCTTCAGCTTCCCGAACAGTTCGATCCGGGCGATGGCCGTCGTCGTGGTGTCCCCGTGCAGCATGGTCTCGACGTCGACGACGGTGTTGCCGGTCTTGTAGTCGGTCGGCAGGAGCTCCATCGTCCCGTTGACGGGGACAAAACCGAAGCCGAGGAACGTCATCTTGCTCGGCGGCAGGATCGTGGAGCCGGTGCTGCGATGCGGAGGCGCCGGATAGAGGTAGTAGAAGGCGTTGAAGATGAACGACGGGGTCAACCGGACGAAGGCACCCAGCTTCTTCACCGAAGACGTGCCTTGCGATTCGAAGGGCTGCAAGGGGAACACGGCATCCGGCACCGGCTCGTCCTGCGCGGCCCGCGCCCGTTCACCGGGCTTTTCCCCGGGCTTGTCGGTCTTCGGTTCCGCGGCGCGCAGCTCCGCCAGCGTGACGCTGCCGAGCGCGGTGTCCTGATCCGGGACCTGCGTACAGGTGATCGGTTTCGGCGGCGTTTCCGTCTTCTCCGCGGTCAGCGCGAGGGAAGGCGCGCCCGTGGTGAGCCGGAGTTCGCCGGGGCGGGTCGACACGATGTCGGGAACCTTGCCCGTCGCGACCAGCTTCAGTTCGCCGGTGGCGGGCACCTTGGTCGCCGGGATCTCGAGGGTCACCGGAATCGCGGATGTCTTGTCGTCGCGCGTGGCCGTGAGTTCGATCGTCGCCGCGCCCGTCACCTCGGTGAGCGCGCCCAGCGTTCCCTCGCCGAGGGTGAAGGTGAGGGAGAAGTCCTTGACCTGTACCGGTTTTCCGGACGGCACGACCTTGGGCAGCGTGGCCTCGACGTCCATGGTGACTGGACGTTCCCCGACGGGATCCGGGAAGACGCACTTGTTCGCCAGGGTCTGGTGCGCGGGGGCGGCGCCCTGGAGCAGCGGCTTCGGCGGGGCGCTCGGATCGGTCGCCGCCGACGAGGCCAGCGCGCCGTTCACGCCCGCGAGCAGGATCACGCCCGCCAGTACGGGAACCCTCCCGAGTGTCCGGCGAACCTGCTGCGTCATCTGGGTTTCCTCTCGCGTCAAACGACGGGGATCGCCGGGGCGAACGCGCGGTTCTGTGCCGGGTTGGTGATTTTGACCGTACAGTTGAGCGTCCACGGGGTCCAGGTGCCGTCCCTCTTGTGGAAGTCGACTTCCAGCTTGAAAGTGTTGCCGAGCGCGAACGTCGCCTCACCGGGGGCACCCGCGGTGAAAGAGGGGACGGCGGTCGCCGCGGTCTGGGTGAAGACGAACGTGCGAGGCCCCGGCACGTACGGGGTGATCTGCGCGGGCAGGTCCAGTCCGGTGACGGTCGCCGAAGCGGGGGTGGCGTTCGTCGCGGTCACCGGCGCGGTCACCTTGCCGCGGAGGCCGTCGTAGTTGGCCGCGCTGAAGATCGTCGCGTTGTGGATGGCGTTGAAGGTCGCGGTGCCGCTGATCGCGGCCGGGGTGATCGTGCCGCCCGCGGTCGCCGTACCCGGGCTGTCGAACCTCGCCGTGACGTCGAGGGGTTGCTGGCCGATCATGGGAAAGCTGCACATGTACAGGACGGTCCCCGTCTCGTGGGAGACGGCGGCCGAGGCCTGCCCGATGGTGAGCAGGCAGGCCACGCCGGACACGATGACGGAGACCGTGCCCGCTCGGCGAACCTGCTGTCCCATATGTATTCCTTTCGTGCCGACGCTCGTCAGGTGATGGTGATCGCCGGGCTGAACGCGCGGTTCTGTGCCGGATTGGTGCTCTTCACGGTGCAGTTGCCCGTCCAGGGGCTCCACGATCCGCTCCTCATGTGGAAGTCGGCGTCGATGCGGAGCGTGGTGCCGAGTGAGAAGACCGCCTGGCCGGGCGTGCCCGTCCCGAAGGTGGGAACGCCGGTACTCACGTCCTGGCCGAACTGGACCGTGCGCGGCCCGGGAACGTACGGCGGGACCTGGTCGGGAATCCTGAGATTCGTCACGGACGCCGAAGCCGGGGTGACGTTGGTCCCGGTCACCGGCGCGGTCACCGTACCGCGAACGCCGTCCCGGCCCGAGGCGTAGAGCACGGCGTTGAGCGTGGCGTCGAAGACGAAGCTCCCGGCGATCACGGCCGGGGTGACCGTGCCACCGGCGGTCACCGAGCCGGGGCCGGTGAAGGTCATCCTGACCTCGAGCGGTTGCTGGCCGAACGGGGTGCTGCACAGGTAGACGACGGCCCCCGTGGCGAAGGACGTGTCAGCCTGGGCGGGCGCGGCCGTGAACATGGAGACCGCGCTCGCCATGACGACGGAGGCCACGCCTGCCCGGCGGATCAGGCGAAACCGCTGTCCCATAAGGATTCCTCTCGAGATCGGGGGTGGGGACCGTGGGGGGCGGGCGTCCCCGCCCCGCACGGATGGTTCATCAGGTGATGGGGACCGCCGGGCTGAACGCGCGGTTCTGCGCCGGGTTGGTGTTCTTCACCGTGCAGTTGAAGCTCCAGGCGGTCCAGGAACCGTCCTTCTTGTGGAACTCCAGCGGCGCGCTGATCGCGGTGCCGAGGGACGCCGTCGCCGAGCCGGGCGTTCCGGCGGTGAACGTGGGGACGCCGGTCCCGGTGGCCTGGACGATGTTGAACGTCCGCGTTCCTGGCACGTACGGGTTGATCTGGGTCGGGACGTCGAGGTTCGTCACCGTCGCCGAAGCGGGGGTCGCGTTGGTGACAGTCACCGGCATGTTCACCTTGCCGCGGACGCCGTCGTAGTTGGCACTGTTGAGCAGCGCGTTGATGGTGGCGCTGATCGTGGCGGTGCCCGAGATGTTCGACGGCGTGAAGGTGCCGCCCGAAGCGACCGAAGCCGGTCCGTCGAACTGCGCCTTCACGTCCAGCTGCTGCTGGCCGATCGCGGGGAAGTTGCACATGTACGCGACGGTGCCGGTGGCGTAGGTGGTGGCGGCCAGCGCCGTGCCGGCTGTGAGCACGGCGACCGCGCCCATCACGATGCTGGTGGTGGCGACGCCTGCTGACAACTTGCCAAGTCTGCGGGACATACCTGTCATCTCCTTTGATCCAGTTTACGTCTCGGCGGCTTTCCCCATGCGCCTTTCGGCGGATTTTTCTGATCAAATATGCTCGACTGAGCGGCTTTCTCGGTGGTGGGGTAAACCGAGGTTACCCGCGAGTTATGTACGTAACAAGGATTCATGTCGACATGTTTCGGAGCGGGTGAGGAGCCCGTTCTTTCTTGTCAGTGCGTGCTGAATGCGATTATGAAGTTTGTGCGCCGATGACAAAGACGGAGCCGATCGGCGGAACCGGGTTAACATTTCCCGCATGGCTTCAGTCAATCGACGATCCACGACACGGCGCGTGACGACCACCGCGATAGCCGTAATGATCGCCACGGTTTCTCTTTCCGGTATCGCCGACGCCGCGCCGACCGGCGAACCGCGGCCGTGGGGGAGCAACGACTACCAGCAGGGGCAGGGCACGGTGCCCCCTCAGGCGTTCGGCGCGAGCGCGGTCTCTGCGGGCGGGCTCACGCATCTGGCGCTCAAGGACGGCGGCGTCGTCGCCTGGGGCAACAACAATTACGGCCAGACCGTCGTGCCCGCCGCGGCGACGTCCGGGGTTTCGGCGATCGCCGCGGGCTGGGCGCACGGGCTGGCGCTCAAGAACGGCGGGGTGATCGCCTGGGGCAACGGGTTCTACGGCCAGAACGTCGTCCCCGCCGCCGCGACCTCGGGGGTCACCGCGATCTCCACCAGCGCGTACTTCAACCTGGCGCTCAAGAACGGCGGCGTGCTGAGCTGGGGTTCGCGGACCACCGTCCCCGCGGCGGTCTCTTCGGGGGTCACCGCGATCTCGGCGGGTGTCGACCACGGCCTCGCGCTGAAGAACGGCGGCGTGATCGGGTGGGGCAGCAACGCGAAGGGCCAGATCACCGTGCCGGCGGTGGCGACCTCCGGGGTGACGGCGATCTCGGGCGGGTTCCGCCACAGCATCGCGCTGAAGAACGGCGGCGTCCTCGCCTGGGGCGACAACACCTACGGTCAGTCGGCGGTGCCGCCCGAGGCGCAATCGGACGTCGTCGCCATCGACGCCGGCTACAACCACAACGTCGTGTTGAAGGCGGACGGGAGCGTCTTCGCCTGGGGTAGCAACCTCAAGCAGGAGAGCCGGGACACCAGCTCGGAACCGCCGATGGACATGTGGAAGTTCTCGGGTGTCTGTGCTCCGGTCTACGCCGTTTCCGCCGGTGACGGCACCGGTGTGGCGCTGGTGGACCCTTCCGCGCCGCAGTTCTGCTGAGGTCTCGACCGTGCTCGAAGCCGTGACTCGCGTGCTTGGGGACGGAACTCGCGTGATCAGACACCGCACACCCGAGTGCGGTGTCTGATCACGCGAGTCACGGCTTCGATCACGCGAGTCACGTTCCCAAGCACGCGAGTTCCGTGTCTGATCACGTGAAGGCCCCTTCCTAGCGCAAGGAAGGGGCCTTCACGGACTTGGCGTGTCAGAGCGGCGTCAGGACAGGTTCGACTTCATGCTCAGGTTGATCTTGTTGTCCGGTCCCGAGATCAACGCCCCCAGCGCGAGGTCGTTGATGAAGCAGTCCTTGAACTCCGGGATGACGAACGTGCCCGAAGACGGGATCGTCTCCGCGAACAGGTCGACGTTCTTCGACACCAGCGTCAGGTCGAGCGGCTTGACCGTCTTGCAGGCGTTCGGCACCGTCGGGAGCGGGATGACCGGGTAGAACAGGCCGACGACGATGTTGTCGATCAGCATGTTCGCCTGCGAGTGGGTGGTCAGATCGCCGTTGGCCAGCGTGCCGGTGACCGGGCCGGTCGGCTCGATCCGCACCCGGGCCTTGATCTTGAAGACACCCGAGACCAGCGAGATGTTCGCCGTCGAGGGCGGCAGGGACAGGTCGCCTCTGATGCCGACGTTGTCCCCGTCGATGACCAGGGCGCCGTTGAGCTGGCCGGGGCCCAGGTCGAGGGTGCCGCCGGTCTTCTTCACCGTCGTCTTCCCGGTGACGGTGTAGGACACCGGGATCTCCACCGGGTCGTCCGCGAGCGCGGGGGACGCGGCGAGGCTGCCGGCCACGGCGATCGCGGACGTGAGCGCGACGACCGTGCCGAGGCGGCGACGGGCTGTTTTCGGGCGCGTTCGACCGAACATGGGTTTCTCCTCGTTTTCTCTCCTGTTTTACAACCGTGGACTGAATGAGGAATTACCGGTTTGTCACCGGGGGACAAGATCGGTGATGACCCAATTGTCGCCTTCGCGTTCCGCGGTGATCGAAAGCTGGGCGGCTGCCGTCGTCGACGAATTGTTGTCGGCTCGCGTCGCCGCTTGATCGAGGAATACGAGCAGTCGCGCTTTACCGTCGCCGAGTTCCTGGACGGCGGATGAGGAGACGCGGGTCGTGAGGACGAGTTTCTGTGCCGGAGCCTTTTCCCGGACCTGGGTGAACAACTGGTTGTACGACTCCAGCGCCTTGCCTCTCAGCGCCGAAGCGGCCGCCTTTTCGGTGACGTCGGTCCGGTCGAAGGAATAGGAGAAGATCTTGTTGAGCGCCACCGTCACCGCCGAGTTCACCTCGGCGGTCGCCCCGACGTCGGTGAGCGCGGTGTTGGCCGCCGACGGCGCGGCCGAGATCGACCTGGCCTCCAGCGTGAACCACACCCCAGCCGCCACCAGCACGGCGGCCACGGCCAGCAGGATCAGAAACAGCTTCGGCCTGCGGGACGGCTGTTCGGCGGTCTCTTCGGCGACGGTTTCGGCCTCGGACGCGGCTTCGGGCTCGGTCTCGGCATCGGTTTCGGGCTCGGTCTCTGCCGCGGCGGTCATCGCGCACCCACCGGGAGCTGGTCAAGCGCGCTGAGCTTCCAGCCTTCGCCGGTCCTGGTCAGTCCGGCGGCGAAGCGGTTGCGCTTCGTCGTCGGCGCCGCGCCTTCCTTCGCCATCGTGATCTCCACCGAAGCCAGCATCTTGGCCGTTCCCGCGTGGTCGTCGAGTTCGCTGATCGCCGCGTCGAGCACCTTGCCCGTCGAGACCGTCGCGTCCTTGGTGAGCGTCTGTTTCGTGGCGTCGTCGGTCTTGCCCAGCTGATCGCGCAGGGGACCGGTCGACGCGGCGAGCCAGTCGGCGATGCCCGCCTCGACGCGGTGGTGGTCGAGGCTGGTCAGCCGGGCGACGAGCTCTCGCCCGGTCTTCAGCGCTTCGTCGCGCGAGTTCCCGTAGGACACGGCCTCGGAGCTCGTCGCGGTGAACCAGGTGTACCCGGCCCATCCGGCGAACGCGCAGGCCGCGGCGAGCACGGCGATCGCGATCTTCAGTTGCGCAGCCACAACATCTCCTCGAGGCTGGTGGACGTCGCCTGGCCGTCGGCGCCGAAGCCGCCGGGGATCGCGGCGGGCGGGACGCCGCCCTTCGGCGCGTTCTGCGAGCCGCGGACCGAACTCGGGTCGCCCCTGTCGAGCGTGCACGCGGCACCGGTGTTGAACGGCAGCGTCGAGAGTTCCGCGCTGCTGTGGATCGTCGTCTTCTCGTAGCCCTTGGTGCACGGCATCGGGTCGAAGAAGGTCAGGACCAGATCGATCTTCACGGACCCCCCGTCGACGGCCGCGTCGACCGCGGACACCGCCTTCGGGGTGTTGATCAGCAGTTGCCGCAGGCCGTCGGTGCGCGCGGAGAACACCTGGGACGTCGTGAGTAGGTTCGCCAGCAGGATCGGCAGACCGGGTTCGTTGTCCCTCAGCAGCCCGGAGAGCTGGGTCGCCGCTTCGGGCGCGGTCGCGATCAGCGTGCGCAGGTCACCGTCCGAACGGGACAGTTGCTGGGCGAACTGCCGGGCGTTGTCGCTGAACTGCCGCCACGCCTGCGACGAATCGACCTGGGTCTTCAGCACGGTCGTGCCGTCGGTGAGCAGTTTCTCCGTCTGCGGCAGGTGGTTCGCGGCCTGCTTGGTGAAGTCGGTGGTCGAGTCCAGCAGCACCTGGAGGTTCGCGCCGGAACCACGCAGGGCGTTGTCGAGTTCGTCGACCACGATCCGCAGATCCTCGGTCGGCACGGACGCGGTCAGCGAGTCCAGATCGGTCAGCAGGTGCTGCACCGGTAGCGGAACGCTCGTCGCCTCGCGCGGGATGACCGAACCTTCGGCGAGGAACGGCCCGTCGCCGGTCCGGGGCTGCAAGTCGACGAACTGCTCGCCGACCGCGGACCGGTTCGCCACGACCGCCCGCGAGTTCGCGGGGATCGGCGGCGCGTCGTCGTCGATCAGCAGATCCGCTTCCATGCCCCCGGCGGTGAGCCGGAGTTCGCCGACCCGGCCGACGGCGACGCCGCGATAGGTCACCTCGCCGTTGGTGAACAGGCCCCCGCCGTCGGTCAGCGCGAGCTTCACGGTGAACCCGCTCGCCCCGAAGAGACGGCCGAGCCCCGCGTAGTTGGCCCCCACGAACGCCGTCGTCGCCAGCGCGATGATGACGAACGCGATCACCTGGATCCGGACACGGGTGGTGAGCATCAGCTACCTCCGGAGGACGGCAGCGGCAGGGTCGGGAGCCCCGGCGGGACGCCTTCGCCCGGAGGCGGCAGCTCGACGCCCGGCCCGGGGATCATCGAGGCGTAGACGTTCAGGTAGTCGCCCTTGATCCCGTCGCGGACGGCGTCGGTGAACGGGAACGTCGGCAGGATCTCCAGCGACTTGGGCAGGTTCTCGCCGGCGTCGGCCAGCCGCTTGAGGATCGGCGCGAGCGCGGTGAGGTCCGCGACGAGGTCGGCCCGGGTCTTCTTGATCACGTCGACGCCGACCCCGGAGAGCCGGTCCAGCGACTGCAGCATCGAGACGAGCTGGGTGCGCTGTTCGGAAAGGCTCTTCAACCCGGGGGTGAGGTCGGTGAGCGCGCCTTCGACCTGGGTCTTCCGGTTCGCCAGCGTCGTCGAGAGCTGGTTGAGCCCGTCGAGCGCCGAGGTGATGTCGGAGCGGTGCGAGTCCAGGTTGGACACCAGCTGCTCCACTGTGGACAGGAAGGAGCGGATCTCCTCCTCGTTGCCGTCCATCACCTTCGAAAGCTCGCGGTTGATGGTCTGCAGCTGGCCGATCCCGCCGCCGTTGAGCAGCAGGGAAAGCGCGCCGAAGATCTCCTCGAACTCGGGGTTGCGGTTCGTGCTCGCGACGGGGATCACCCCGCCGTCGCCCAGTCTGCCTTCGGCTTTCGTCGCGCTCGGGGCGAGCTCGATGAACTTCTCGCCGAGCAGACTGGACTGCCGCAGCCGGGCGATGGCGTTGGCGGGCAGGTGGACGTCGCCGTTGACCGCCAGGACGGTTTCCGCCGTCCAGCCGTCCTCGCCGAGTTTGATCGTCTCGACCCGGCCGACCGGCACGTCGCCGACCTTCACCGCGGCCTGGGGGACCAGGTCGAGCACGTCGGCGAACTGCACGGTCACCCGGTACGGATGGTCGCCGATGTCCGCGCCGCCGGGCAGCGGCAGGTCGTAGACGCCCTTGAAATCCGACGAGCAGGCGGTGAGCGCGACACAGCAAGCGGCGAGCACCGCGATCGTCCGTTTCGTGGTCATCGGCGCCCCCCGGTGTAGGTGTCGCCGGCGACCGGCAACGGGAGCGGGGCGTATTCGAGCAGGTTGCCGCGGCCCTGCAGCTTCCCGGTCTTCGGGTCGACGGCTTCGAGCACGTTCGTCACCGCCAGCGGAATCGTGTCGAGGGTCTCGGCGAGCGCGGCGCGCTTGTCCACCAGTGTCCCGGTGGTCACCGCGAGCTTGTCCACATTGGCCTTGATCAGCGCGCGGTTGTCCCGGATGAACTGCTGGATCTGCGCGAGCGCGCCGCCGAGGCCGTTGAGCGCGCGGGCGAGCTCGTCCTTGTTCCGCGCCAGCGTCCCGGTCACCGAGGCGAGCTGCTTGTTGATCTCGCTGACGTTCCGGTCGTTGGTCGCCAGCATCGAGGTGAACCGCTGGAGCTCGTCGACCGTGGCGAACAGGTTCTGCGAGTTCCCGGACAGCGTCCTGGCGAGGTCGGCGAAGTTGCGCACCGACTCGTTGAACGGCTTCCCGTTGCCCTGCAGGTGCTTCGCGCCGGTGCGCAGCAGCTCCGAAAGCGCGCCGTCGGCGTTCGCGCCCTTGGGCCCGAGGGCCTTGGCGAGGGTGTCGAGGCTGGAGTAGAGCTGGTCGAGCTCCACCGGCGTGCCGGTGCGCTCCACCGGGATCACCGCGCCGTCGTCCAGCCGGTTCCCGGCGCGGGTGAGCTTGGTGAACTGGACGTACCGGTCGGCGACCACGCTCGGCGCCACGACCAGGGCATTGGTGTCGGCGGCGATCGGGGTCGAGCCGTCGACGGTCAGCACGACCTTGACCTGCTCGCCTTCCGGGGCGACGGATTCGACCTGGCCGACCCGGACGCCGAGCACCCGGACGTCCGATCCACTGTAGACACCGACCGCGCGCGAGAAGTACACGGTGACGCGGTCGAGCCCGCTGCCGGAGAAGATCCACCAGAGACCGCCGACGACGGCCAGCGCGAGCACGAGCGCGAGGGTGACGAACCTGCTGATCACCGGCCACCTCCGCGGGGGATCACCGGGGTGCACGGATCCCGGTTCTCCGGGACGAGTCCGCACAGGTAGCTGTCGACCCAGCGTCCGTTGCCGAGGGAGTTGTTGACCACCCGGAAGTACGGCGCGGCGAGGTCGAGGCTCTTGGCGAGATTGTCGTTCTGCCGTTGCAGGATGTCGGTCACCTCTCCGAGCTGGCTGAGCGCCCCGCCGAGCTGCTCCTTGTTGTCCTGCACGAGGCCCGAAAGCTGGGTGGCGAGGTCCTGCGAGCCGGTGAGCAGGTCGTGGATCGCCTGCCGCCGGTTGTCCAGTTCGGTCAGCAGCAGGTTGCCGTCCGAGAGGAGCTTGGCGAAGTCTTCGTTCGAGTTCGCGAGCGTCGTGGTGAGGCCGTGCGCGTTCGACAGGAGGCTCGCGAGTTCGTTGTCCCGCGAGGACACGGTCTTCGACAGCGACGTCAGCCCTTCGAGGGCCTTCCGGATGTGGTCGGGCGAGTTCTTGAACGTGTCGGAGAGAGTGGTGAAGCTCTCCGCGAGCTTATCGGTGTCGATCGCGCCCGCGGTGTCGGCCAGGCCGTTGAACGCCTCGGTGACGTCGTAGGGCGTGACGGTCCGGGTGCGCGGGATGACCTGCTTCGGGTTCTGCACCGTCTCGCCGGTCGGGCGCAGCGCCAGGAACTTCCGGCCCAGCAGCGTCTTGATCTTGATCTCGGCGGCGGTCTTGTCGCCCACCCAGGCGTCCTTGACGCGGAAGCTCACCACCACGTGGTCCTCGGCGAGCTGGACGTCGCTCACCTCGCCGACCTTGATCCCGGCGATCCGCACCTCGTCGTCGGCCTGCAACCCGGCCGCTTCGGAGAATTCGGCCTGGTAGGTGGTTCCGGAGCCGATGATCGGGAGGTTCTCGTAGTTGAGCGTCGCGGTCAGCAGCGCGGCCGCGACGGCGCTGCCGACGACACCGATGACGATCGGGTTCCGCTCCTTGAAGGGTTTCACGACGTGCACCTCTCCGCCGTCGCCGGGACCCCGCGGGGAGGGGCGCTCCGGAGGACGGCCGAGCACAGGTAGAAGTTCATCCACGATCCGTACGAGCCGATCCGGCCCAGCTCGTCCAGCTTCCCCGGGAGCACGGTGAGGACGCGTTCGACCTCGGCCTTGCCCTGGTCGGTCGTCAGCTGGCCGGAGAGCAGGCCGAGACCTTCGATGCTGTCCTTGAGCGGCTTCCTGCCCTGTTCGAGCAGACCGGCCGTGGCGGTGGTGAGGTCCGCGAGCCCGGAGACGGCCTCCCCGATCTCGGCGCGGTCACCGGCGAGGCCGGACACCAGCTCCTTCAGCGTGGAGACCAAAGTGGACAGTGCGTCGCCCTTGCCGTTGATGGTCTTCAGCACGGTGTCCAGGTTCGTGATCACGTCGCCGATCACCTTGTCGCGGCCGGCGAGCGTGGTGGTCAGCGAACCGGTGTGCGCCAGCAGGCTTTCCACCGTGCCGCCCTCGCCCTGCAGTACCTGGACGATCTCGCCGGAGAGCTGGTTGACGTCCTTCGGGGACAGCGCCTGGAACAGCGGTTTGAAGCCGTTGAACAGTTCCGTCAGGTCCAGTGCGGGAGTCGTGCGCTCCAGCGGGATCTCCGCGCCCGGCTCCAGGAGTTCGCGGGTGCCCTTGCCGCGTTCGAGGGCGATGTAGCGCTGGCCGACCATGTTGCGGTACTTGATCACCGCGCTCACGTCGGCGGGCAGCCTGCGCTGGGAGTCGAGGGAGAACCTGATCCGGGCCAGGCTGTGGTCGGCGATCTCCAGCTCCTCGATCTGGCCGACCCGCACCCCGGAGATCCGGACGTCGTCGCCGACGTTCAGCGAAGTCGCGTCGAGGAACTTGGCGCTGTAGGTCTTGGTGTCGCCGAGGCCGGTGTTGGTGATGGACACCGCCAGCAGCACCGTGGCCAGTGTCGTGACGACGACGAAGATCAGCCCCTTGATCAGCGGGCTCACGAAGTTCCTCATCGCAGGGTCACCTCCGTGCCCCGGTAGAGCGGACCGACGAGCACGCTGCCCCAGGCGGGTACCTGGCTCGCCGGGACACCGGCCGACGGCGCGACCAACGTGGAGATCAGTTCCCGTTCCTGCGGCGAGTTCGCCAGGCCGAGGTCGCCCTGCACGCCCGGGAGCGAGGCGGTCTTCTCGCCGGTCGCCGCGATGCCCTGGGTCATCAGCCCGTTCGACGGGTAGCAGCGTGGTTCACCGGTGGCGTTGTAGACCGGGTCGTCCTTGCCGGGGACGTATTTGCCGCGAGGCTGGGTGATGGTGACCTCCGCGTGCAGACCGGGTTCGTCCGTGCCCGCGCCCAGCGCCTTGTCCATCTGCGGCTTCAGCTCGGCCAGCGCGGTCAGCGTGCAGGCGAAACTCGGCGAGTACTTCGCGCCGATCTCCAGCGGTGCCCGGCTGTCGGTGGCGAGCGCGATGATGTTGGCGCGGTTGTTGGCGAGGAACGTCGTGACCTGCTGGGAGGACGCCGTCACCTGCTGGTACACCGTCGCCAGTTCGGCGCGCTTCTCCTTGACCGTGTCGAGCGTGACCGCCGAGGCGCTCAGCGCGTCGAGCAGGTCCGGCGCGATGTCGCCGTACAGCTTCGAAACCGTCGCGAGGTCGCGGATGTTGTCGTTCAGCTTCGGGAGGTTCGGGTTGAAGTCCTTGAGGTACGCGGCCGCGGTGGCGAGGGTGTCGCCGAGCTGCTCGCCGCGGCCCTCCAGCGCGGTGGAGACCGTGGTGAGCGTGGTCGCGAGCTTCTGCGGCTGCACCGCCTTGAGCAGCGGCAGCAGGTTGTCGAAGACCCGTTCCAGCTCGATCGCGTTGGCCGAGCGGTCCTGGGTGATCACGTCGCCCGAGGCCAGCGGCTTCGCGGTCGATCCGTCCGGAATGGACAGTTGCACGTACCGCTCACCGAACAGGGTCTTCGGCACGAGCAGCGCGGACACGTTCTTCGGCAGCTGGGAGACCTTGCCGGGCTCCATGGCCAGCTCGATTTCCGCGCCCGACGGCGTGGCGCGGACGTCGCGGATCTCGCCGACCACCACACCGCGTGCCTTGACCTGCCCGCCCGCGCGCAGCTGGTTGCCGACCCGGTCCGCCTGCAAGGTCACCGGGACCGACGTGACGAAGTCCTTCTGGTAGATCTTGATCGAGAGCAGCACGAGGGCGGACATCACCACGAGGAACAGCACCCCGGCCGTCCTGACCCCGGCTTTGCGCAGCCCGCGCCTGCTCATCCGGCCACCTGCACCGTCGTGGTCGCGCCCCAGATCGCGAGACTGAGGAAGAAGTCCAGCACGCTGACCGCCACGATCGCGGTCCGCACACCGCGGCCGACGGCCACCCCGACGCCCGCCGGCCCGCCGCTCGCGCGGAACCCGTAGTAACAGTGGGCGAGCACGATCACGACGCTGAACACCAGCACCTTGCCGAACGACCAGAGCACGTCGCCGGGCGGCAGGAACAGCAGGAAGTAGTGGTCGTAGGTGCCCGCGGACTGGCCGTAGAACCAGACGGTGATCTGGCGCGACGCGAGATACGAGGTCAGCAGGCCGATCGCGTACAACGGGATGACCGCGAGGAAACCCGCGATGATCCGGGTGGTCACCAGGTACGGGACGCTGGGGATGCCCATCACTTCGAGCGCGTCGATCTCCTCGGAGATCCGCATCGCGCCCAGCTGCGCGGTGAACCCGCAGCCGACAGTGGCCGACAGGGCCAGCCCGGCGACGAGCGGCGCGATCTCGCGGGTGTTGAAGTAGGCGGAGACGAACCCGGCGAACGCGGAAGTGCCGACCTGGTTGAGCGCCGAATAGCCCTGGAGCCCGACGACCGTGCCGGTGAACACGGTCATCCCGATCATCACGCCGATCGTGCCGCCGATGACCGCGAGCGCGCCGCTGCCGAAGCTGACTTCGGCCAGCAGGCGGGTGATCTCGCGGAGATAGCGGCGCACCGCGCGCGGCACCCAGGCCAGCGCCTTGAGGAAGAAGAGGATCTGGTCGCCGAGCGTGTCCAGGAAACCGAACCGGCGGTCCACGGCTTCGCGGACCCGCGTGGCCCGGGTGGGTGTCGTCGTGACCATCAGCTGCCCTTCGCCGGGACGAGCTGCAGGTAAAGCGTCGTCAGCACGAGGTTCAACAGGAACAGGAGCAGGAACGTGATCACCACGGATTGGTTCACCGCGTCACCGACGCCTTTCGGGCCGCCTTTCGGATTGAGCCCGCGATAAGACGCGACGATCGCCGCGACGAAACCGAAGATGACCGCTTTGATCTCGCTGATCCAGAGGTCCGGCAGCTGCGCGAGAGCGGAGAAACTGGCCAGATACGCACCCGGTGTCCCGTTCTGCATGATGACGTTGAAGAAATAGCCGCCGAGGACGCCGACCACGCTGACCATTCCGTTCAGGAACGCGGCGACCCCCATCGCGGCCAGCACCCGCGGCACGATCAGGCGCTGGATCGGGGAGACCCCGAGCACCTCCATCGCGTCGATCTCCTCGCGGATCGTGCGGGACCCGAGGTCCGCGCACATCGCCGATCCGCCGGCGCCCGCGATCAGCAGCGCCGTCACGATCGGGCTCGCCTGCTGGATGATCGCCAGCACACTGGCCGCGCCGGTGAAGGATTGCGCGCCGATCTGCGCGGTCAGCGACCCGATGTGCAGCGCGATCACCGCGCCGAACGGGATCGCGACCAGCGCCGTCGGCAGGATCGACACACTCGCGATGAACCAGAACTGCTGGATCAGCTCGCGGGCCTGGAACGGCCGCCGGAAAGTCAGGCGGACGACGTCGAGGCCGAGTGAGTAGAGCCTGCCCGTCTCCCGGATCGCACCCGCGCCGGGGAATGAGGGTGCGTTAGTCCGGACGCCCACGCCGACCCTCCCGTTTTCCGGGCACGGCGAATACACCCCAGGTTGCGCAATTCCTTTGCTCCGAATGGCGGAGCGGAATCGTTGAATAGGATCAACGGGGTGTTACCGTGCTGTTTGCTACTGGTCGGTACGCTAATGACGAGCCTGCTTGGTGACAAGAACTTCGGTCCGATCAAGACGTCACGTCCTGGTAACCGGTGAATTCTTGTCCCTTTGTGACAAAGGCGGACGTGGATCTTGTCCGTTCTTTCGCGATCTCCGGCGCGGTGGGCCGTTCGGTGCTTCGGGGTGGGTGAGAGGCGGGACGGTCACCCACTTGGAGTCTCGATCGGTCCTCGAGTCTCGGTTTTGTTGTCCCGAAAGTCCGTGAAGGCCTCCTTGAGGACCCAGAGTCCCTCAAGGAGGCCTTCACGGACTTGCGAGGGCGACCCGCTGGACCGACGCGCCACGCACCCTCTGGCTCACTTCCTCCCGTGCCATGAAAGGTCCCTACCTTGCAACATTTGCAAGGAAAGGAC
>NZ_JBHXJK010000151.1:0-18349 GCF_042723255.1 Amycolatopsis thailandensis | reverse complement strand
CCCCACCACCACCCCCACCCCCCCCCCGCCCCCCCCCCACCACCACCCCACCACACCCCCCCCCCCTCGTGCGCCCCCTCCCCCCCCCCCGCGCCCCCGCCCGGGGCCGCCGCCCCCCCCCCCACGGCCGGTTTCCGAGGAGATCAGTACTCGCCGGGTTGTTCGCAAGCGGAACAGGGCCTGCTCACATTTCGCGGTCGCGCATGATCCACCTCCCTTTCGACCGGCGCACCGGTGGGGAACGGGCGCGTTCTCGCACAGTTTGGGGGCTCTCTTCGCGCCTCCGCACACCCAGTGGCCGTGTTGTGACCCAGGTAATGGGAAGGTTGTGGCACGATCTGCCGCGGTGCGGGAAGAAAGGTGCTTCTGGTGACCGAGAATTCCGGCTCGGCCAGATCCGGGGAGACCGGGAAAGCACGCGCGGAACCGAGGCCGGTTTCGACGGCAGCGCTGGCGTTCGGCCGCGCGCTGCGACAGCGGAGGCAGGCCAAAGGGCTCGCGTTGCGCGAACTCCAGAAACTGGCCTACGTCGACAAAAGCCTCATCAGCCGGGTCGAACGCGGCCTCACCCCGCCGAGCGCGGAATTCGCCGAATCCTGCGATCGCGCGCTGGAGGCGGGCGGGACACTGATCGTCCTCGCCGAAGCCGCCCGCGCGGAACCGTACGTCCACCTCCCCCCGCCGCCGGGCCATTTCGTCGGCCGCGAAGAACACTTCGCGTTGCTCGACGAAAAAGTGTTCACCGGACCCGCCAAAGTGGTCTTCGTGGCGGGACCACCCGGGGTCGGGAAGACCGCGCTCGTGCTGCATTGGGCGAACCGGCGGCAGCAGGAGTTCGACGGCGTCCTCTGGTCGGATCTGCGCGGGTACGCGGCGGGCTCGCCCGCGCAGCCCGCCGACATCCTCGACGATCTCCTCCGCTGCGTCGGCGTCCGCCCCGACCGGGTCCCCGCCGAGGAGCACATGCGGCTCGCGCTCCTGCGCGGGCTGCTGCGCGGCCAGCGCACCCTCGTCGTGCTGGACAACGCGCTCGACTCGCATCAGGTGCGGCCGGTGCTGCCCGGCACCCCGGACACCACCGTGCTGATCACCAGCAGGCGGCGGCTCTCCGGCCTCGTCGTCGGCAGCGGCGCGGTCCAGGTTTCCTTGGAACCGCTGGAAGATCTCGAAGCGACGCGGCTCATGGCCGACCTCATCGGCGACGAACGCGCGGCGGGCGACCCCGAGGGCGTCGGCAAGCTCGTCCGGTTGTGCGCGGCGCTGCCGCTGGCGGTGAACATCGCCGCCGAACGGGTCGCCACGCATCCCCATCAGAGTGTCGGTGACCTCGCCCGCGAACTCGTCGCCGAGGGGCGACGGCTGGAACTGCTCGCTGTCGACGACGACGCCGTCGGGGTCCGGGCCGCCTTCAGCTGGTCCTACCGCGCGCTCGAAGCCGACACCGCCCGCATGTTCCGGCTGCTCGGCCTCCATCCCGGACCGCGTTTCCCCGCGGGCGCGGCGGCCGCGCTCGCCGGACTGCCCGAACACGACGCACGGCGGCTTCTCGACAGGCTCGTGCAGGCACATCTCGTCCAGCAGGTCGGCGCTCAGTACTACCGGTTCCACGACCTGCTGCGCGTCTACGCCGCCGAAGAAGCCACCGCCGAGCAATGGCGGGAGGAGCGGCAGGCGGCTGTTTCCCGGCTGACCCAGTGGTATCTCCACGGCGCCAACGCGGCGAGCTGGACGCTGACCCCGGCCCGCGACCACCACATCGACCTGGGTCCCGCGCCCGAAGGCGTCGAGCCGCTCCGGTTCGCCACCTTCGACGAGGCCTACATCTGGTGCGCGTCGGAGATGCCGAGCATCACCGGTGTCGCCCGGCTGGCGCTGGACCACGGGCTGTACGAGACCGGCTGGCGGCTGCCGGTCGAGTTGTTCGACTATCACCTGCTCGGCAGGCCGTGGCAGACGTGGATCTCCAGCCACGAGGTCGCGATCGAATCCGCGAAGGCGGGCGGCGACCCCGGCGGGCACGCGTGGTCGGCGATCAACCTCGCCGAGGCGCACCGGCGGCGCGGGGACCTCGACCGCGCGCACGAACTGTTCGGCGAGGCCGTCGAGCTCTCGAAGGAGATCGGCGAGAACCCGAGTCTCGGCTGGGCGCTGGTGGGACTCGGGAACATCGCGCACGAACGCGAGGACTACCCCGAGGCCGTGCGGCTCGCCGAGGAGAGCGTGGCCGTGAACACGCGGATCGGGTACCAGCTCGGCGAAGCGACCGCGCGGGTCCATCTCGGCCGCGCCTACCGCGATCTCGGCGAACGAGACCTGGCCCTCGACCACGGCCTGCGCGCCTATGACGCCTACGCGAAGGACGCCGACCAGCACGGAATGGGCTTCGCGCTGGTGCCGCTCGCCCGGACCTGCCGCCGGTTCGGCGACGCGGAGCAGGCACTCGGGTACTGCGAGGGGGCGCTGACCGCCTACCGGAACTGCGGCGACGTCTGGGGACAGGCCGACGCGCTCGACGAACGCGGCTGCGCGCTGGCCGCGCAAGGGCACACCGAGGAGGCCATGACCGCCTGGCGCGACGCGCTCCAGCTCGTCATGGATCTCGACGACCGCAAGGCGAACGTGCTGCGCGGCCGGATCGAAGGCGCCGTCTAGGCACTTACAGGACAGCGCCTAAAGCTTCACCGGGAGGTTGTGCAGGCCTCGGGTGATCGCGCTCGGCCACCACACCAGCCGGTCCTCGGGCACGGTCAGCGTCATCGACGGCGCGCGGCCGAACAACGTCTCCAGCGCCGCGGACGCCTGCATGCGGGCGAGCGCGGCGCCGATGCAGATATGCGGCCCGACCCCGAAGGCCACATGCCGCACCGGCCGTTCGCCCGGACGGAAGGCGAGCGGTTCCGGGTGGACCTCCGGATCGCGATTGGCCGCCAGCAACGACAACAGGATCGGGTCTCCCGCCTCCATCCGCTGTCCGGCGAGTTCCATCGGCTCGGTGACGAACCGCCAGCTGGTGTTCTGCAACGGGGTGTCGCGGCGCAGGACCTCTTCGATGGCGAGCGTCAGGTACGAGCCGTCGGCGCGGGCGCGGGCCGCTTCCTCCGGATGCGTGATGAGGGTCAGCGCGGTGGACGCGATGAGGCTGATCGTCGTCTCGTGCCCGGCGATCAGGGAGAGGAACGCCGTCGCGGCGACCTCGTCGTCGGTCAGCCTGCCGTCGGCCTCCTGGGTGAGCAGGTCGCTGATCAGGTCCGCGCCCGGTTCGGCGCGCTTGCGGGCGACGACGTCGGCGAGCAGCGCGTCCAGGTCGTCGGTCGCCTCGATCATCGACGCCATGTCGGTGACATCGCCGGCGGCGACCACCAGCGCGGGCGGGCGGACCTCGTCCAGCAGGGTCCCGGGGATGCCGATCAGCTCGCAGATCGACCGGATTCCCAGCGGGTACGCGAAATCCTCGACGAGGTCGCCCTCGCCCCGGTCGAGGATCGGGTCCAGCAGTTCGTTCGCGAGCTGATGCGTGCGGTCGCGCATGTGCTGCAACCGGCGCGGGCCGAACGCGCCGGCACAGGCCTTGCGCAGCCGCGCGTGCTCCCCGCCCTCGAAGTTGTTCATATGCCCGATGAGCGTCGGCCGGTGATCGGCGGGCAGACCGAGATTGGCCTTGCGCCAGTGGTCCGCGGCGACGGACGGGCATTTGGACAACCGGGGGTCGGCCATCGCGGAAACGACGTCCGCGTGCCGGGTCAGCAGCCAGGTCCAGGTGTCACCGGGCAGCGGAAGCCGGAATGCCGGGGCGTTCGAACGAAGCCATTCGTAGGCAGGAGACGGATCTCTGTCGAAATCCGGACCGAACATCACAGGGACCGCGGCGGCGTCGTATGCGGCATCAGGCATACGTGCCACGATGCCAGCTGGTGGCGACCCCGGTTCCGGCGAACGCAGGCATCGGCCTGTCTCACGCGATCGTCAACGCGGTCCCCCTGTCACCCCCTCACGGTCACCCAGCAAGATCGAAGCGGGTGCGGTGCGTGACGAATGGAGGTGGACCCCGTCAGCGAGTTCGGCAAGCACGACCGTGACGCGGTCTCTGAGCGGCCGCCCGGTTCACTCCGGGGTTTCGCCGACACCGTCGGCCTCGCCGCCGCCCGCGTCTGGCGGCTGCGTGGTCGCGCCTGGAACACCCTGCGGCATCCGGCGGGGTGGGAACTGTGGCGACTGCCGCCCGCGGCGGTCTTCTGGATGCTCGGTACCGAGATCGCGGTCGCGGTCTGGGCTTTGAAATCGCAAGTCAGTGCTTCCGTCACGACCACGGACCTCGTCCGCTTCGGGGTGATCGCGGGTTGCGCGATCTGGTACCTCGTCCAGACCCAGCATCCCGAGGAGCAGCGCCGCGCCGACGACCGGCGGGGCGAGCACATCGACCAGACCGCCGTCTGGCTGGGCAGCGCGGCCGTCCTCCTGCCGCCCACGTTGTCACTGGCGCTGCTGCTGATGGTGCGCGTGCAGCGCTATTCCATCGCGCACAAGGCGATGACGACGTTCCTGTTCACCACCGCCGCGCATGCCGCCTCCATCCTCGGCGTGCACGCGATCACCCGGCTGACGTCGGTGCACACCTGGCTCGACTCCGGAACGCTCCCCCAGCGGGCGGGCGACATCGTGGTCGCCGCCGTCACCCTGGTGGGCGCGGCGCTCTGGTACTTCGCGTCGCAAACGCTCCTGATCAGCATCGCGCGCGGCCTGGCGTGGGGCGGCTGGCGGCGGCAGAAGCTGATCGGCAGCTGGGCCGACAACGCGGACTTCGTCTACGCGCTGCAGCTCGCCGCGTGCACCACGATCCTCGGCGCGGTCAACATCGCGCTGGTGCCGCTGGTGATGATCGGGGTCGCGCTGCGCTCGACCCGGCTTTCGCAGACGCTGGCGGACACGATCGCGCGCAGCCAGCGCGACCGGAAGACCGGGTTGCTGACCGAGGACTCCTTCCACGCCCCGGCCGCCTTGCGGCTGCTGGAAGACCAGACCGACCGGCGGCCGACCGCATTCCTGATGCTGGATCTCGACCACTTCAAGCAGTGGAACGACAAGTACGGGCATTCCGGCGGTGACATCGTGCTCGGCTGCGTCAGCGCGGTGCTCCGGCAGAACACCCGCGCCACGGACGTCGTCGGGCGGTGGGGCGGCGAGGAGTTCTCGGTCCTACTGCCGGACACCACCCGCGAGGAGGCGATGCGGATCGCCGAACGGATCCGGGAAGCCGTCGCGAAGACCGCGATCACCGGGCTGACGGAACTCGCCAGCGGACACGCCACCAACGAACCCCGCGCGGTGGGACCGATCCACGGCTGCACCGTGTCGATCGGCGTCGGGCTCTCGCCCGAGCACTCGACGGACTACGGCGAGCTGTTCCGCGCGGCGGACACGGCCATGTACCAGGCGAAGCGGAGTGGACGGAACCGCGTGGTCCTGGCGCCTTCCACCGTTCCTCCCTCCCCCCGGGCGCCGATGTCGCCGTTGACCCGGGCCGGGGAGTCACGCCGCGATTGACGCGTCAGCGGCGGGTCACGAGGCGGGTTTCGAGGAGGTCGTCGACCACCCGGGTCTCCACCCCGGTCCGCCGCTCGAACGCGGAGCCGCGCAACGGCCACAGCGCGACCAGCACCACCCCCATCGCGGACAGCGCGGCCAGCACCAGCGCGGCGACGAACTGGGCGGCGCCGTCGGTCGCCGTGCTCAGCACCGCGAACCCGATCAGCACGATCGCGGTGGGCAGGATCGCGGCCAGCGCCACCAGCCCGACGGGCGTGCGGCGCAGGTCTCGGCGCCGGGTGGTCAGCCAGGCGGCGACGAGGCAGGCGAACGACGCTCCCAGCAGGCAGGCGCCCGCCGTGTCGCTCAGCCGGTGCCAGCCCAGCGCGATGGTCGACGACGCGACCCAGGCGACCGCGACGCCGCCGATCCCGATGATCGCCGGGCGGAACCGTTGGGGCAGAACGAAGGCGGCGGCCATCAGGATCGCCATGGCGGCACTGACGTGCCCGCTCGGGAAGCTGTTGTGCCCTGGTCCGTAGCCGGCGTCGGGCAGGTCGGGGCGTTCGAGGACGTACAGCTTGAGCAGCTGCGCGACGATGAGCGGGAGCACGAGGACGCTCAGCGCGGGGACGAGGAGGCCGGGTTTGCGGCGGATCAGCGCCAGGCCGGTCAGCACGATCCCGGCGGCGCCGAGCACGAGCACCATGTCCTGGTCCCGGAGCGGGCCCGCCCAGTCCATTGTGGACCACTGGCCGGACTGCGCGCTACGGACGACGCCGTTCTCGGCCAGCTGCCCGGCCGTGGTGTGCACGAAGAGCACGAAGGTCACGATGAACGCGACGGCCAGGCCCAGTCCGGTGGTGAGCTGGAACACCGCCCTGGACAGGGTGCGCCTGGTCTCGGCGTGCCGTCCGGGCAGCGGTCGGTGGGAGGGGGTCGGTTTCGCTTCGTGGGTCAGTACGGCCATGGGTCCCACTCTCCCCACGCCGTTTCCCCATGAGGTCCGGACAATGTCATGGTTCTGCTACAAGATCGAGCCGATTCGCACAGGCGCGGAGACATCCGAATAATGGCGGCGTGGCCAGTGTCCTTTTGATCGAAGACGACGCGTCCGTCCGGGAGGGACTGGAACTCGCGCTGCGCCGGCAGGCGCACACCGTCCACACCGCCGAGAGCGGTGAGCTCGGCCTGGAGAAACTCCGGGTGTTCCAGCCCGACATCGTCGTGCTGGACCTGATGCTGCCCGGGATCGACGGCTTCGAGACCTGCCGCCGCATCCGCTCGGCGGGCGAGGTGCCGATCATCATGCTCACCGCCCGCAGTGACGACTTCGACATCGTCGCCGGGCTGGAGGCGGGCGCCGACGACTACGTGACCAAGCCGATCGAACCCCGCGTGCTCGACGCCCGGATCCGGGCGGTGCTGCGGCGAGCGGTGAGCGAGAAGCCCGCGAGCGAGGACCACCCGGCCGGGGAGCGGCACGGCAGCCTGGTCATCGATCGGAGCGGGCTGGTGATCACGAAGAACGGCGAGCCGGTCTCGCTCACGCCGACCGAGCTGAAACTGCTGCTGGAACTGTCGCGCACACCCGGTCAGGTCTACAGCCGCCAGCAGATCCTCTCCGCCGTCTGGGATCACGACTACCTCGGCGACTCGCGGCTGGTCGACGCCTGTGTCCAGCGGCTGCGCGCGAAGATCGAAGACGTGCCCGCGAAACCCGACCACGTCCAGACCGTCCGCGGCTTCGGGTACCGGTTCGGCCGTTCATGAGGCTGCTTTCCGGGCTGCGGCCCCGGCTCATCCTGGCGTTCGCGGCGATGACGATCATCGGGGCGGCGGCCGCGGCCGGGGCCAGTTACGTGTCGGCCCGCAACGCGATCCTCGAAGCGGTCCAGGACGCGGCGATGAACCAGTTGAAGGACCGGGTCAGCAGCTACGGCCGCCCGCTGTCCACGCCGCCGACCCAGGAGCAGCTCAACGATTTCGCCGGCAGCCTGCGGTTGAACGCCGTCGCGGTCTACCGGAACCTGCGGTCGGTGAACGGGCCGGACCTGACCATCTTCTCGCCCGAATTGCGGAAGACGGTCGCCGAAGACCTCCATATCCAGTTCCAGCGGCTGGACCGCGACGCCAAGCCGGAACTCCTGGTCGGCATGCCGGTGCTGGCACCGCTGCCGAACGGGGCGATGCGGGCCAGCGGCGTCGAGGTGTACTCGCTCACCTCGCTCGTCCAGCAGCAACAGGCCATCGACGAACTCGCGAAATACGCCTGGCAGATGGCCGCGCTCGCGCTCCCGCTGGCCGCCGCGCTCGCCCTGCTCGCGGCGAGGCAGGTGCTGCGGCCGGTCCGGGCGCTCAACACCGCCGCCGCCCAACTGGGCGAAGGCAGGCTCGACGTCCGGCTGCCGGCCAAGGGCTCCGACGAGCTGGCCGAACTGGTCACGACCTTCAACAACACCGCCGCCGAGCTGGAACGCACGGTCGGCGAGCTGAAAGCCATGGAGGCCGACGCCCGCCGGTTCGTGGCCGACGTCTCGCACGAACTCCGCACCCCGCTCGCGGCGATGAACGCGGTCACCGACGTCCTCGACGAGGACGCGGAGGCGCTGCCGCCGGACACCGCCGTCGCGGCGCGGCTGGTCTCGGGCGAGACCAGGAGGCTGACGCGGCTGGTCCAGGACCTGGTCGAGATCTCGCGGTTCGACGCGGGTCGTGCCGAACTCGTGCTCGACGAGTGGGATCTCGCGACGGCGATCCGGGACAGCCTCGACGCGCGCGGCTGGCGCGACGGCGAAGACCTGGTCACCGACCTGCCGGAGGGGGTACTCGCCCGCGTCGACCGGCGGCGGCTCGACCTGATCGTGGCCAACCTCGTCGGCAACGCCTTCCGGCACGGCGAGGCCCCGGTCGAGGTCTGGCTGCGCGCCGACGGCGACGGCGTCACGCTGGAGGTCGACGACCACGGGCCCGGGATCGCTCCCGAAGTCCTTCCGCATGTCTTCGACCGGTTCACCAAGGCGGACACCGCCCGCGCCCGGTCCGAGGGCAGCGGGCTGGGCCTGGCGATCGCGCTGGAGAACGCCCGCCTGCACGGTGGCGACATCACCGCCGCCAACACCGGTCGCGGCGCCCGGTTCGTCCTGCGCCTGCCGCGTCGGACCGAAGGAGGGGCACGATGAGGAAGACCCGGATCCTGCCCGCCCTCGCGGCCGCGACGCTGGTGGCGGCCTGCGGGGTGCAGCCGACGGGTGTCGTCCCGGCCGGGCCGGGACCCTCGATCCGCGCCACGTCGGGGGCGAAGGGCCTGGGCGGGACGACGTTGTACTTCGTGTCCGAAGGGCGCGTCATCCCCGTGACCAGGCCCAGCGAGAGCTACATCTCCGCCGAAGGCGCGATCACGATGCTGTTGAAGGGGCCGACGGAGCGGGAAGCCGCGCAGGGGCTCACCACGTTCATTCCCCCGGGGCTGGACCGGATCGCGGTGTACCCGGGCGACCCGTCGAGCCTCGCGCTGCCGTTTTCGGTGCGCAAATTCTCCAACCAGGCCATCAATCAGCTGATCTGCACCGTGATCGCGGCCACGACGGCCACCGGGCGGGCCCCGAACTCCCCGGGCGTGAACGTGATCTCGCCGAGTGAGGACGTGTACTTCCAGTCCTGCAAAGCGGACTGAATTCGTCACTCACAGTGCTCACATAAAAGCACTTCTTGTACCTGTACGGACGTGAGCTCCTTTTGGTTCACGGATCAAGGTAACTGTGGGCGAACACACTCGGGCGTGACATTGCCGTGTCCTTTTCGTAATGTTGCCCGGAGCTCGCGGCCCCCGACGCGAGTTTCCCGTCCCCGAAGTGGTGAGTGATCAGAGAAATGGCCGGCAGACATCGCAAAACCAAGGCTCCGCAATGGAAGCTCCCCGCGGGTATCGCGGCAGCGGTCGCCACGGCGCTCCCGGCGTCGATGTGGCTGACCACCGCGGGTACCCCTGACGTCGAAGCGGCCAGCGCGGCCCTCGCGGTGAAGGCTCCCCCGGTCTCCAGCGTGACTCCCCCGCCCTCGACCAGCAGCACCCCGCCCTCCAGCACGACCACCCCGCCGCCCTCGACCTCCTCGGCTCCCCCGAAGCCGACGACGTCGACCAAGGCCCCCGCCCCGGTGAAGACGACCGTGCCCGCCTCGACGGCGTGTTCGACCAGCCTCGCCGGCACCAAACCGCACGTGGCCCAGGTCGGCAACCACGTCAAGGCGAAGTTCGGCGTCAAGACCGTCGGCGGCGTCGCCGGCCGGGCGAACGCCAGCGACCACCCCTCCGGCCTCGCGCTGGACTTCATGGTGGACACCGCCACCGGCAACGCCATCGCCGAGTACATCCTGGCCAACCAGAAGGACTTCGGCGTCACCTACGTCATCTGGCGGCAGCGCTACAACGACGGCAGCGGCTGGGACACCATGGAGGATCGCGGCGGCGCGACCGCCAACCACATGGACCACGTCCACGTTTCCTTCGCCAAGAGCGCGAAGGTCAGCGTCAGCTGCTAGGGCGTCACCGACGTCGAGCGGACCGTTCGCCGGGCTGGACGACAGGTCGTCCCACGACCTCTTCCACGCCTTTGACGGCGAGGCGGTCCGCTCGCTCGTTCTCCGGATGCCCGGCGTGGCCCTTGACCCAGTGCCATTCGACGTCGTGCCGCGAAGCGGCTTCATCGAGACGGCGCCACAGGTCGGCGTTCTTGACCGGCGTCTTGGCCGAGGTCATCCAGCCGTTGTTCTTCCAGTTCCGCACCCAGCTGGTGATGCCGTTCCGGACGTACGTGCTGTCGGTGTAGATGTCCACCGTGACCCGGCGTTTGAGGCTTTCCAGCGCTTCGATGGGCGCGGTCAGTTCCATCCGGTTGTTCGTGGTCGGCCCGGCGTCCCCGCCGTAGATCTCCTTCTCGACCGTGCCGTACCGCAGCACCGCGCCCCAGCCGCCCGGGCCGGGGTTGCCGCTGCACGCGCCATCGGTGTAGATCTCGACTTCCGCCACCGGGACACCCTAGTGAACGGGGTCAGTCCGGCAGCAGCGGCACCCAAGGCTCCTCGGCCTGCCCGAGGTGCACCGCCCGCGTGATGGACTTCGAACCGAAGCGGTTGCGGACGGTGTCGAGCGTCGCGTCGAGCGCGTCCCTCGGCCTGGCATCGAACGGCAGCGCCAGCTGGATCGAATCGTCCTTCGTCAGGTTCGTGAGCGCGAGGCCGATCAGCGTGAGCCCGCGTTCGTCGATCACCGGTCTCGCCGCGGCGAGCAGGTCGCGGGCCGCCGCGACGATCGCGCCGGTCTGCTCGGTCGCCTCCAGCAGGGTGTGCGAGCGCGTCGCCTTGGTGAAGTCGGCGAACCGCAGGCGCAGCACCACGGTCCGGCACACCCGCTGCGCCGCGCGCAACCGGCGGGCAAGGCGATCGGCGAGGGTCAGCAGCATCGCGTCGAGTTCGGCGGGCGTACGCGGTCTGCTGCCGAGCGCCCGCTGCGCCCCGATCGACCGGCGACGGCGGCCAGTCTGCACCCGTCGCGGGTCGTCGTTGTGGGACAGCGCGTGCAGGTGGACGCCGACGCCTCGGCCGAGCATCCGGACGAGTTCCCGTTCCCCGAACCCCTCCATCTGCCCGACGGTCGTGACGCCGCGCTCGCGCAGCTTCTGCGCGGTCACCTTGCCCACCCCCCACAGCCGCTCGACCGGCAGCGGGTGCAAGAACTCCAGTTCCTTGTCGTGCGGCACGACGAGGAGACCGTCGGGTTTCGCGACACCGCTGGCCACCTTCGCGAGGAACTTCGTCCTGGCGACGCCGACGGTGATCGGCAGGCCGACCTGCTCCAGGACGTCCTTCCGCAGTTTCGCGGCGATCCGGCTCGGCGTGCCGGCGATCTTCAGCAGCCCGCCGACGTCGAGGAAGGCCTCGTCGATCGAGATGCCCTCCACCAGCGGCGTCGTGTTGCCGAAAACCTCGAAGACCGCCTTGCTCGCCTCGGAATACGCGTGCATCCGGGGCGGGACGACGATCGCGTCCGGGCACAGCCGCCGCGCCTGCCCGCCGCCCATCGCCGTGCGGACTCCGTACGCCTTGGCCTCGTAGCTGGCCGCCAGTACGACGCCCCCGCCGACGATGACCGGGCGCCCGCGCAGGCTCGGGTCGTCACGCTGCTCGACCGACGCGTAGAACGAGTCCAGGTCGGCGTGCAGGATGGGACCCTCGGGCGTCATAGAACATATGTTCGCATCAAACGGCCGAGCGGCCAACACGCGCGCGGAGGAAATCCGTCACCGATCGCCCGCCCGCGAAGCACCAGATCGCGATCACCGGGTCGCAGATCGCGCAGCCGAACGAGGAGTGCTCCGCGAACGGGATGATCGGGGCGCCCTTGAGGTGGTGCACGACGTCCCAGCCGGTGTGCAGCAGCCAGGCGATGCCGATGAACGTCCAGGACTCCAGGCCGCGATACGCCACGTAGGTCATGACGGCGGTGAAGGCGAACTCCCAGATCCCGAGGCCGCCGCCGCTCAGGTACGCGGCGCCGGCGCCCGCCACCATGACCGCGTTGAAGCGTCGGCGGTGCGGCTCGTGGATCAGCGACATCAGCACGACGTAGACGAGGCCGACGAGAATCGGCGCGATGATCACCATGTCCCGAAGCTAGAACCGGGCGACGCCCGCTCCCAGTGGCGCGAACGACGTCTTCCACCGGGATCTCGCCAGCCGGGCGGGTAGGTTGCGGTCATGCACACCGTCGCCGTCCTCGCGTTGGACAAGGTGATCCCGTTCGATCTCTCGACGCCGATCGAGGTCTTCGCCAGGACCCGGCTCGCCGACGGGAGCGCGGGCTACCGGGTGATCGTCTGCGCCGAACACCCGGAGGTCGACGCCGGCCACTTCACCTTGCGTGCGCCGTGGGGGCTGGCGGCGCTGCGCGAGGCCGACACGATCATCGTCCCGGGCACGGCGGATCCGGCCGGGCCGTTGCCGGAAGCCGTCCGCGACGCGCTCACCTCGGCCGCGGCGAAGGGCACGCGGATCGCCTCGATCTGTTCCGGCACCTTCGTCCTCGCCGCCGCGGGCCTGCTCGACGGTCTCCGCGCGACCACTCATTGGGTCGCCGCCGAGGCGCTGGCCGCCGCCCATCCGGAGATCGACGTCGACCCGGACGTGCTCTACGTCGACAACGGGCAGATCCTCACGTCGGCGGGCGCCGCCGCGGGCATGGACCTGTGCCTGCACCTGATCCGCCGCGACCACGGCGCCGCGATCGCGGCCGACGCCGCCCGCCTTTCGGTGATGGCGCTGGAACGTGAGGGCGGCCAGGCGCAGTTCATCGCGCTGCGGCATCCTCCGGCTCCCCGTGGCGCGGCGCTGGAGCCCACTTTGCTTTGGATGCAGGAAAATCTCGCTCGCGACCTCAGTCTGGCCGACATCGCGGCCCGCGCGGGGACGAGCACACGCACGCTCATCCGGCATTTCCGCGAACAGACCGGGACGACTCCGTTGCAGTGGCTGCACCGGACGCGGATCCGGCAGGCGCAGCATCTGCTCGAGACCACCCAGTACGCCGTCGAACGGGTCGGCGCCGAAGTCGGCTTCGGTTCGCCCACCTCGTTCCGCGACCGGTTCAAGCGCACGACCGGCGTCAGCCCTGGCACCTATCGACGCGCTTTCCGTTGAGCTGACTCACGCGGCCAGCGGCAAGGCGGCGCCCGCGGCCCGCACCCGGGCCTGTTCGGCGAATCGCCTTCGGGCGACGACGACTCTGCGCCAGCGTTCCGAACGCTCGGCGTCCAGTTCGGAGGTGGCGCGGGCGAGGACCTCGGCGGCGTGCGCGGCGGAATCGATCTCCGCGGCGGCGCCGAGGTAGTCGCCGGTCTCGATCAGCTTGTAGGCGTGGCGCATCTCGGTCTGCGCGGTCGAGTAGATGGCGTAGGCGGCCAGGTTGTTCGCCAGCGGGCCCAGTGAATGCGACATCGGATTCTCCGTTCCTTCTCCTGCTGACACGTCGAACGGGTACCCCGCGGTTCGACATGACAGCCGGAAATCTTTCGAAGATCTTCGGGGTTGCGCGAAGTAGCCGGTTCACGACAGCCTGAAGCGCATGCCAGCCTGGGCGGCGTCGTTCCGCAGCGTCTTCGCGGTCGCCGGGTTCCGGCGGATCTGGCTCGCGCATCTGCTGTCGGTCGCCGGTGACCAGCTGGCCAGGGTCGCGCTCACGGTGCTGGTGTTCGACCGGACGTCGTCGGCGGGGTGGGCCTCGGCGGCGTACGCGCTGACCTTCGTCCCGGATCTCCTCGGCGGTGCGCTGGGCGGCATCGCGGACCGGTTCTCTCGCCGCACCGTGATGGTGGTGACCGACGTCGGCCGCGCGGTGCTGATCGCGCTGATGGCGGTGCCGGGCCTGCCGCTGCCCGCCGCGGCCGCGCTGTTGTTCCTCGTGCAGCTGCTGGCCGGGCCGTTCCAGGCGGCCCGGCAGGCGATGCTGCCGGATCTGCTGGACCCGGACCGCCTGGTCGTCGGCCAGGCCGTCATCTCGTCCACTTATCAGGCCGGGCTCGTGGTGGGCTTCGGCGCGGGCGCCGCCGTCGTCGCCGGTCTCGGCGTCCCCGGGGCGCTGCTGATCGACGCGGGGACGTTCGCGCTGTCGGCCCTCATGCTCCGTTTCGGACTCGACCGCTACCCGCCGTCGGCGCCGGGCCACCGCAGGCGTCCGTCCCTGATCGCGGGCTGCCGCCTGGTCGCCCGCGACCGCAAACTGCGCTGGTTGCTCCTCATCGCCTGCTGCTGCGGTTTCTACGTCGTGCCCGAGGGCCTCGCCGTCCCGGTCGCCGCCGAATTGGGCGGTGCGGGCGCGCTGCCGTGGCTACTGGCCGCGAACCCGGTCGGCTCCGTGCTCGGCGGCCTCCTGCTGAGCCGGATCCCGCGCGAACGGCAGGTCCGGGCGCTGGGCGCGCTGACGGTGGCGAGCAGCCTGGTGCTGATCCCGACCGGCTGGGCGGGCGGCCTGGTCCCGATCGTCGTGCTGTGGACGCTCTCGGGCGTGTTCTCCGCGCACGACATGATCACCCAGACGCAGTACAGCCTCGCGGCGCCGTCGGCCCAGCGCGGCCAGGTGATCGGGGTCGCGATCGCGGCGTTGCGGGCGGCTCAGGCGGTGGGGATCGCGGCCGCCGGGCTGCTGGCCCAGGCCGTCGCGCCGACCACCGTGGTCACCGTCGCCGCGGGGGCGGGCGTCGTGGTCGCCTTCGTCGCCGGAGCGGGCTGGTCACGGGCGGTGTCGTCCCGCCGCGGCCCGGAGGATCCCGAAGATCCCGTGGGGCCAGCCGGCGGGACGACACCCGTTGGCGAGCATGGTTCCTGACTCGATCGGCTCATCACGTCCAGTTGTTGTCACGACGGGTCGTCCAGTTGTTGTCACGCACCGCGTTCACCTCCCTTCGCGAAGCCGCGCGCTCGTGGGCGAGATCACTCACGTCCAGTTGTTGTCACGCCGAGTGGTCCAGTTGTTGTCCCGCATGCAGTTCACCTCCCTCGAAATAGCGATGTATCAGGCGAAACATTCACCAGTTGTTGTCCTGCATCGGTGCACCTCCCTCGTTCCGGTTGGGCTGTCCGGGGGAATTCGAGGCCGCGCTTCTTATCGTCCGGACAACGACGGTCGTCGCAGTCCCGGTTCGATTACGGTGTAGATCACCGACGGAAGAGGGTGTGTGGACGGACGACTCGGCGGCGCGCGGCGGAGGCTCGGGGCCTGGCACCTGTGGAGCCTGCCGCGACCTGTGCGTTCCTACGTCCTGGTCGTGAATCTCATCGCGGTCCTCTCGACCGCCGCGACGGCCTGGCTCGTCCCGGTGACCGGTACCGACCTGGTCCGCTTCGGCGTCTTGACGCTGTGCGCGGCCATCGCGATCGAGGGCACCCGGCAGATCGAACGCCAACGGGAGTACGACAGAGCGCCGTCGGTCGCCTACGTCGACACCAAGGCGGTCTGGAGCGTCGCCGCCGTCATCGCGCTGCCGCCGGTGCTCGCCGCCGCGATGGTCGTGATGACCTACACCATCGCATGGCTGCGGATCTGGCCACACCAACGGCCGGTTCTCCCCCATCGGTGGATCTTTTCCGCCGCGACGGTGCTGTGCGGCACGCAGGCCGCCGTCGTCGTCCTCAGCCTCGGCCTGCGGCACTACCCCGGTCCGCCCGACTCCGGACTGCTCGCCGGGCTGGGCGATCTGGCCGTCATCATCGTGGCCGCGGCCCTGCGCTGGGCGATCAACACCGTGCTGGTGATGATCGCGATCGCGCTCTCGTCGCCGCCGAAGTCGATCGGCGAGCTGTTCTCCGGTTTCGGTGACCAGATCCTCGAAGCGGGCGCGCTCGGCCTCGGTCTCGTGACCGCCGTCCTCCTCGTCCAAGCCAACCCGCTGGTGCTGGTCGGTGTAGTCATCGCGCTGGTCGCGCTGCACCGCGGGCTGCTGCTGACGCAGTACCGGCGCGACGCGCACACCGACGCCACCACCGGGCTCGTCACGAAACGCCGCTGGCGTCAGCTGGCCGAAGAGCACCTCGGCCGGACACGCGCCGGGCGCAAACTCGGGGTGTTGTTCCTCGATCTCGACAACTTCAAGACGATCAACGACACCTACGGTCACCCCAACGGCGACCTCGTCCTGCGGGCGGTCGGTGACGCGCTGCGCGCCGAGATCCGCGAACAGGACGTCTGCGGACGGTGGGGCGGCGAGGAATTCGCGATCGTCATTCCGGACATCCACGGCGAAGAAACGCTTCGCCAGGTGGCCGAACGGATCCGGCACCAGGTGGCGGTGGTCTCGGTCGCGCTGCCCGATCGCGACACCGTGCTGACCGACCTGACGGTGTCGATCGGCGGGGCGTTGTACCCGGCGGCCAACATCACGAGCGTCGACGACCTGCTGGTGGCCACCGATACCGCCCTCTACCGGGCGAAGCAGGGTGGCCGCAATCGTGTCGAGTTGGCGCCTCCCACGCAGTAGATTTCGCTTCCCTCTCGCCGCGCCAGGACCGATCCGCGATTTCCCTTCGCTCCGACTCGTCGGCACTGTCGCCGAACCGGTCGTTGCCGAAAATCGGCGACGGTCTTCATGGCCGGAATTGTCGGTGGCCGGTTGTACGGTTCTCCGCATGAACACTTCTAGAGCCTTTTTGGCTTCATACAAGGATTCTTCTGCTTTGACCGACGAGGAATGCGTGTTGCTCGCGCAGGAGGCGTCGGCGGATATCGCGCGACTGGAGGCAGTCCGGTTCCGCGCGATCGCGCGGTTGTCCCGCCATCGTGGTGGTGCTTCGAGCGTGGTGCAGGAAGTGGCGTTCGCACTGTCTGTTGTGGACGGTCATGCGGCGGCGCTGGTGTCGACGGCGGAGGCGTTGACGACTCGTCTGCCGCGCACGTTGGGGTTGATGGATCAGGGGTTGGTGAGTGGCGCGGGAGCGGCGAAGGTCGCCGCGGCGACCGCGTGGCTGTCCGACGACGACGCGCGCGCCGCGGACGCGATGCTGGAGGATCGGCTGGAGGGCCGGAATACCGAGCAGATCCGGAAAGCGGCGAGTCACGCGGCGGGGGTGGTGGACAAGGAAGGGGCCGCCCGGCGTACCGAGCACAGTCGCGCCGGGCGTCGTCTGATGGTGCGGCAAGGTGAAAGCGGGGTGGCCTCCATCGAGGTCGAGGACGGCCCCGTCGAGAAGGTGACCGCCGCGTATACGCGGATCGATCGGGAGGCGCGGGCGTTACGGGCCGGTGGTGAGGCGCGCACTTTGGATCAGTTGCGTGCCGATGTGGCGTTGGATCTGCTGCTGGGCGGGCAGGGCGGTGCTGGGGAGCGGGCGGAAGTGTTCCTCTATCTGGATTTGGCAACGTATCTCGGTCTGAACGAGGATCCGGCGGAGCTGGCGGGGCATGGTGATATTCCGGCGTCGCTGGCGCGGGAGATCGCTACCGGGGCGGATACGGTGTTGCGGCGGATCATCACCGATCCGTTGTCCGGGCAGGTGCTGGATCTGGGCCGGGAACGGTACCGGCCCACCGCCGGGCTCGGCGAGTTCGTGCGGGTGCGGGACCGGGAATGCCGAAGACCCGGTTGCCACCGTGTCGCGCAGGCCTGCGATCTCGACCATTCCGTGCCCTGGCAGTTCGGTGGTCACACCAGTGCCGCCGACCTCGCCGCGCTGTGCCGCCGTGATCACCGGCTGAAGGACGAACCCGGCTGGATCTACCACCTCGCACCCGACGGCACGTTGACCGTCACCACCCCGACCGGACAGCGCCACACCAGCGAACCACCACCCCTGCACGAACCCCACCCGACAACGCCCCCGGACGACGAACCACCACCATTCTGACCCGTCGCCGAAAAACGGCCACGCCGCCTTCAACGGAGCAGACCTCCGCAGGAACCCTCTCCCGGTAGCGAGCACCCCACCTGCGCCCCTCGCCGTGCCACCGGCTGGAAGGCGAGTCTGCCGCCGAGCGAGGCCATCGCGGCACGGCCTGAACTGACCCACGGGAGCCGATCACGACCTCGACCGTCCACAAGAGACGCTCTTTCCAGCCCGGACGCCCGCTTTAGGGACGTTGCGCAGATTTGCTGGGGGTCGCGAGCGATAAAGACGGCTCCATCGAGGCCCCTGGGTCTCTCAAGAAGGTCTTCACGGACCGGCGCTCGACGGCGATCCGCGAGACGAGGGGAACTTTCCCCTCATCACACGCGCGGAAAGTCCCCATCATCCCGTGGCATGCAGTCTCGGGCGGCGGCGAAGGCCCGGAGGTGTCGCGTTT
>NZ_JBHXJK010000150.1:0-18392 GCF_042723255.1 Amycolatopsis thailandensis | reverse complement strand
GTCTTTGCGCGCGCAAGGACCGCATCCAGAGGACTAAACGCGGCCCTTGTCGTAGTGCCGCTTCGCCCGCGCCCGGTTCCCGCAGTCCGACGAGCTGCACCAGCGCCGTGACCGGTTGCGCGTCTGGTCGGTGAAGATCCAGCCGCAGCCCGGCCCCTCGCACTCCCGGATCCGGTCCAGGTCCCCGGATCGCAGCAATTCCTCGGCCTCCAGCGCGAGAAAGTGCGGCAGCGCGGTGTCGTCGGTCAACGGCACCGTCCACTTCAGCGGGAGAGCGGGCGCGAGTTCGGCGTACCGGTACGCCGCGAGCAGTGGCTTCCGCAGCGGCGTGACGTCCCGCGGGTCCGACACGAGGACGCGGTAGAGCGTCTCGCGGAAGTCCTTCACCACCTCCAGGACGGACTCGGAGATCTCGAGCCGTTCGGCGCCCGCGCCGACCAGCACGACCCACTCGGACAGCCTCGCCGGGGCGGAGAGACGATCGTCCCGCCTGGCCGGGTCGCGCCGCCAGGAAACGGTGTTGACCAGGTCCAACGGCACGCTCCCGCCGATGCTGTCGTACCCGTCCCAGTGGCCGTCCACGGATCCTCCTAATGGTCAAACTCAGTTTAGCTTGTTAGGGTCGAAGTCATGACAACACTCCGGCGGAACTATCTGGCCGGCGCCCGCGTGGGGCTCGGGCTCGGTGTCGCGACCTTCGTCCTCGGTGTCACCTTCGGCGCCTACAGCCAGACGCTGGGCTGGGGGATCGCGGCCCCGATCGTCGCGTCGATCGTCGTGTTCTCCGGCTCGGCCCAGTTCGCGATGGCGACCGCGCTCGCGGGCGGCGGCAACCTCGCCGTCGCGGTCGGCGCGGCGGCCCTGATCAACGCCCGTTTCCTGCCGATGGGCGTCTCGGTCGCCGCGGACCTGAGGGGCGGGCGCCTGCGCCGCGCGTGGGAGGGCCAGGCCGTCGTCGACGGCTCGTGGGTCGCCGCCCACCTCGGCGAAGGGCGCTTCGACCGCGAAAAACTCATCGGCTGCACGCTCGTCCAGCTGCCCGCGTGGGTGCTGGGCACGGTGCTCGGTGTGCTGGCCGCGCCGCCACCGGACGTCGTCGCGCGGTTCGGCCTCGACGTCGTCTTCCCCGGCTTCTTCCTGGTCCTGCTCATCGACGAACTGCGCCGTTCGCGCCAGGCGGTCCGGACCGCCGCGCTCGCCGCCTGCCTGGCCGGGATCCTGGTGCTGTTCGTGCCGGTCGGCCTGGCGCTGATCGGCGCGTCGGCCGCCGCGCTGCTGGGACTGGGGGTGCGGCGATGACGCTCTGGCTCGCGATCGTCCTCGTCGCGCTGGTCAGCATCGGGTTCAAGGCGGTGGGCCCGGTCCTGCTCGGCGACCGGGAGATGCCGCCGCGCCTGGCGGGCGTGATCGCCTTGCTCGCGCCCGCGCTGCTGGCCGGGCTCGTGCTCACCGAGGTGACCGGCCCGGCCTGGTCGGGGGTCGACTGGACGCTCTGCGCGGGGCTGGCCGCGATCGCGGTGACCTACGTGCTGCGCGTCCCGGTGCTCGCCGCGATCCTCTGTGGCGTCGTCGTCACGGCGGCCCTGCGGTTCCTGATCTAGGACCAGAACGCGCCGCTCAGGCCTGCCTGGGCGAAGTACGCGGCGGCGGCCGCCGGATCCCGCCGGGTGTAGCCGTGGTCGAGCCTGCCGTCGTACCAGCCGGCCGCGAGCCGCCACAGCGTCCGAAGATCCAGCACGTAACCCTTGTCCTGTCCCGTTTCCGTGAGCCATTCGTCCACACAGGACTCGCCGCAGAACAGCCGCTGGTTGCCGCAGGTGCGCACGACGTCGTCCCACATCCGCGCCGCCGGGACGAGGAAATGCGCGACCAGATCACCCTTCGGTGGGGCCTGGTCGTTCACCATCAGCGCCTGGGGTTCGCCGCAGCCGCGACAGCGCGTGGACACCAGCACCTCGGGTTCGGCCTTGACCAGATGCGGGATCGCGAACGCGTCCCACGCGCAGCCGCCCCACCACAACGTCCGCTCACCCATCACGGAGAACCCCAGCGGGATCGCCGCGAACGGGTGGGCCATCACGACGTGCTCACAGTCGTCGAGCACCACGTGCCGTTGCTCCGCGAGCCGGTGCAGCGCCTGTTTCGCCACCGCGAGCGACCCGTGGGCGGCGTCGGCCAGTTCCGGCGCCGTCGGCGGCCTCCCGTGCTCGGCGAACGCGCGGTAGACCGCGACGCGGACGTCCTCGTCCCAGCTGGTGTCGTTCTCGGCGCTCATGGCGGCTCCCTGTGGTCGCCCCCGAGTCTCCCCAGGCGGGCGCCACTCGGCAACCGCTCACGATCCGGTCGCGAGTGGCTGAAGTCGCATGCCCATAGCCTGAGAGGGGGCTCCCAGCCAGCGGACTTTCCCCTTTAACATGAGCGGTATGACGTCGGTGGTCGAGCGGTTGCAGGGTGATGGACCCGTGTTCTCCATCGAGTTCTTCCCCCCTCGCGACGCGGCCGACGAGGCGGTTCTGTGGAAGTCGATCCGGGAACTCGAGCCGCTGGACCCGGCGTACATGTCGATCACCTACGGCGCCGGCGGCTCCAGTCGGGACGGCACCATCCGCAGCATCGCCCGCGTCGCCACCGAAACCACGCTGGTGCCGATGGCGCACCTCACCGCCGTGAACCACTCGGTCGCGGAACTGCGCAACGTCATCGGCTGGTACGCCGCAGTCGGCGTGCGGAACATCCTCGCGCTGCGCGGAGACCCGCCCGGTGACGTCTACGGCGACTGGGTCCCGCATCCGGACGGGCTCGACTACGCCGAGGAACTCGTCGAACTGGTGCGCTCCCTCGGCGACTTCTGCGTCGGCGTCTCGGCCTTCCCGTACGGCCACCCGAGGTCGGCGAACCTCGAGGCCGACACCGAATACCTCGTGCGCAAGCTGCGCGCGGGCGCGGATTTCGCGATCGCCCAGCTGTTCTTCGAGCCGGAAGACTTCCTCCGCCTGCGGGACCGGGTGGCGGCCACCGGCTGCGAGGCGCTGGTCATCCCCGGCGTCATGCCGCTGACCACGCTGAGGACGCTGCACACGTCGATCAAGCTGTCCGGCGCGCCCGCGCCGCGGCGGCTGCTGGACAAGCTCGAACCGCTGGCCGACGATCCGAAGGCCTTCCGCGCGGCGGGAATCGACACGGTCACCGAAATGTGCGAGCGGCTCATCGCCGAAGGCGTCCCCGACCTGCACTTCTACACGTTCAACCGGTCCAAGGCCACCCGTGAGGTGGTCAGCAGGCTCGGGCTGGTCCCGGCCCGCGCGTAACTCCGTACCGAAGTCGGCCGCCGTCCCGGTAGCGTGCCGGTCATGGCTTCAACCGCGCGAAGTGTGCACGAGATCTGTGACCGGTACGTCGACGAGTACGCCGCGGCCGACCCGGTCGCCGCGACGACGTTCGGTATCTCCGGATACGACGACCAGCTGACCGACTATTCGCCCGCCGGGCACGCGGCCAGGGCCGCGATCGCCGCGCGCGCACTGGCCGACATCGCCGCGGCCGAACCGGTCGACGACGGTGAACGCGCGGCCAAGGCCGTGTTCAGCGAGCGGATCGCGCTGAACCTCGAAATCCACGAAGCGGGCCTCGACATCGCGGCGCTGAACGTGATCGAAAGCCCGGTGCAGGAACTGCGCATGGTCTTCGACTTCATGCCCACCGAGACCGCGGAGGACTGGGCGACGATCGCCGCCCGGATGGCCAGGGTGCCCGAAGCGCTCGACGGTCTCCGCACCTCGTTGCTCGCGGCCGCCGACGCGGGCCGGGTGTCGGCGTTGCGCCAGGTCGGCAAGGTCGCCGAACAAGCCGAAACCTGGGCCGGGCTGAAAGAGGACACCGGGTACTTCGAGACGCTGGCCTCGGGCGCGAAGGACATCGACGAGAAGCTGCGCGGCGAACTGGACCAGGCCGCGCACGCCGCTCAGGAGGCGTACGCGGAGTTCGCCGGTTTCCTCCGCGCCGAACTGGCGCCGCTGGCGCCGGTCAAGGACGCCGTCGGCGCCGAGGTGTACAAGCTGTGGTCCCGGCTGTTCACCGGAGCCACCTTCGATCTGGACGAGGCCTACGCCTGGGGCTGGGCCGAGTTCACCCGCCTCGAAACGGAGATGCGCGAGGTCGCCGGCCGGATCAAACCCGGCGCCACCCTCGCCGAGGCGGCCGCCGTCCTCGACGCCGATCCCAAGTACGTCGTGCGCGGCCGGGCGGAATTCCAGGCCTGGATGCAGAACCTGTCCGACAACGCGCTGAAGTCGTTGCGCGGCAAGCACTTCGACATCTCCGACCAGGTGATGGGGCTGGAGTGCAAGATCGCCCCGCCCGGCGGCACCGTCGGCGCGTACTACACCGGCCCGAGCGAGGACTTCTCCCGCCCCGGCCGCATGTGGTGGTCGCTGCCGCAGGGTCGTGACGAGTTCACCACCTGGCGCGAGGTCAGCACCGTCTACCACGAGGGCGCGCCGGGGCACCATCTGCAGATCGCGACCGCGGTCGACCAGTCGGAGTCGCTGAACAAGTACCAGCGGCTGCTCGCGTTCACCTCCGGGCACGCCGAGGGCTGGGCGCTGTACTCCGAGCGGCTCATGGAGGACCTCGGGTTCCTCGCCGACGACGGCGAGCTGTTCGGCATGCTGTCCGAGCAGCTGTTCCGCGCCGCGCGGGTGATCGTCGACATCGGCATGCACCTGGAGCTGGAGATCCCGGCGGGCCCCGGGTTCCACGAGGGCGAGCGGTGGACGCCCGAGCTGGGCCTGGAGTTCATGCTCACCCGGACCGTCACCGACCCGGCCCACGTGCACGACGAGATCGACCGCTACCTGGGCTGGCCGGGGCAGGCGCCGTCGTACAAGCTCGGCGAACGCCTCTGGCTCGCCGCGCGCGACGAGGCCCGTGCGCGGCAGGGTGACGCCTTCGACATCAAGCAGTTCCACACGCGGGCGCTGGCGCTCGGCGGGATGGGGCTGGACACGCTGCGCGAGATGCTCGCCGCCCTCGACTGAGTTCCCTAAAATCTCAGGAAAGGGCCGTTCCTGACGAAATTCGTCAGGAACGGCCCTTTCATGACATTTCCACCAGGTTTCCGCGGAGACCGCCGCGTGCCGCAATTCACGTGCCCCCGCCACCGGAGCCTTGATACGTTCCCTTCGTGCACCGGATCTTTCTCGTCACCCCACCCCCCGCTTCCTGAGCGGGGTGTCTCAGGCCGCGCGGCGTTCCCGCCGCCCGGCCGATCCGTGCTGCACTGAAGCACCCCGCGTCGTCGACGTCCTTTCCGACAGACACAGACGCAGGAGCGTTTCCCCATGTCCGTTGCCGTACCCACGCGCGCCCGATCGTCGGCCGCGCTCGTCCTCGCCGGAGTCCTCTGGGGGACCGGCGGCCTCGCCGGATCCCTGCTCGCCTCCCGCGCGGGACTCCATCCGCTGAGCGTCGCCGCGTACCGGCTGCTCATCGGCGGCGTGATCGCCACCGGCTACCTCTGGCTCACCGGAGGCCTCCGCGGCCTTCCCCGCACTCCCCGGGTCCGACGTCGCCTGTTCGCCGTCGGCGGCTTGTTCGCCCTCTTCCAGACCAGCTATTTCGCCGCGGTCTCGCTGAGTTCCGTGAGCGTCGCGACCATGACCACCATCGGCAGCGCGCCCGTCCTGCTGACTGTCGCGACGGTCGTCAGGACCAGGAAACCGCCCGGAGCGTGGACGGCGGTGTCCCTGACCGGGTCCCTCGCCGGGCTCGCGTTGCTGCAATGGACACCGGGGGAGAAGGTCGACGCCGCCGGAGTGTTCTTCGCGCTGCTCGCCGCGGCCGGGTTCGCCGCGCTGACCCTGGTGACAGCGACCCGTGTCGAGGGGCTGGATCCCTTGCCCACCACGGCTTTCGGCTGTCTGATCGGCGGCGCCGCGCTGACCCCCGCCGCGCTGTGGGCCGGGATGGCCGTGCCGCCGCAAGCCGACGTGCTCGCGCTCGTCCTCTACTTCGGCGTCGTGCCGACGGCGCTGGCGTACGCGGCGTACTTCCGCGGTCTCGAAGGTGCCCATCCTGTGCTGGCCGCGCTATCCGCCCTGCTTGAACCACTGACGGCCGCGCTGTTGTCCATGGCCGTGTTGGGGGAACGGCTCGGCGCGGCGGGCTGGTGCGGCGCGGCGGTGCTCATCGCCGCGCTCGCCGTCGCCTATTCGAAGCCCTAGAGGGGCAGCGTCCGCCCGAGGATCGCGAACGCCCGCGGATCCCCGGCGAAGTGGTAATCCCGCAGCACATCGACGAATCCGACGCGCCGGTACAGGTTCCAGGCCCGGCTGGTGCCTTCCGGCGTGGAAAGGAGGACGTGGGCGTTGGGCACGCCGTCGAGCAGCCGTCGCAGGAGGTCCTCGCCGATCCGCTTCCCCTGGCTTTCGGGGCTGACGTGGATCTCGGTGAGCTCGAAGTAGTCGGACATCCAGTGCTCGGCGGCGTCCACGCCCTCGCGACGGGTCAGGCCGTGACGGACCTGCTCGTGCCACCACTGGCCGCCGCGGCCCTTGTAGCCGTAGGCGAGCCCCAGCAGGACGCCGTCCGCGTCGAGCGCGGCCATGCAGCGCCAGCCTTCGCGCAGCGCGTGCGTGAGCCACATCGGCGCGCGCTGTTCCGCCGTGCCTTCGGGGTAGCGCATGGCGTTGACGTAGATGGTCAGCGCCTCGGGGAGCCGGGCGCGGAACTCGTCCGCGGACAGCTGGACGAAACGGGTGCATTCCGAGGACATCGCGGTCACGGGCGCCCATCCTGCCCGTCGCCCGCGACGTCCGCGGGAGTGCCCCCGGTCAGCGAGACGAGTCCGGCGAACGTCGTGGGGTACACCGACTTCGGATGCCCGGCGGCGGCCCAGACGACCTCGTGAGCGCGTAACGCGGTGTCGACGAGGGTGGTCAACGCCTTCGGGTGACCGACCGGCGCGACACCGCCGATCGGCTGCCCGGTGTGCGCGCGGACGAAATCGGCGTCCGCCTTGCCGATCTCGTCGGCGCCGGTCAGCGACGCCAGGAGCCCGGTGTCGGCGCGGTGCGAGCCGGAGGTCAAGGCGAGCAGGGCCGTCTCCGTGTCGCCGGTGCGGCTTCGGAAGACGAGGCTGTTCGCGATCGCGCCGACCTCGACACCGAGCGCTTCGGCGGCCTGCGCGGCCGTGCGGACTTCGGCGGGGAGGATCCGGATCCCGTCCGCGGCGGCCTGCTGGCCCGCCTCGGCGAGCGCGGCCGCGACCTTGGCCACCGACGGATGACCGGACTGGTCGATGGTGCTCATACGCCTATGAGATCACGTGGCCGATGCCGTGTCCCGCGCCACATGCGGCGATCACCCGGCTACGGGGTTGAAGAAGTGGGCTGGTCGGGGTTACATTGGTCTTGTTCGAACAGACGTTCGACATTCGGTGAGCGCGCACCGGTAGGTGCCCGGCGCAGGGGCGGGGGAAGCGCCTCGGCTCCGGGCACCGGCCGGCGCTCACGTACAGGAGGAGGGTCGTCATGTCCGTTTCGGTCGTGTCCCCCGACGAAGCCGAGAGGCCGGGGGGCACCGCGCAGCCCGCCCTGCCGATGTCGTTGCGCCCGCCGGCACCACCCGCGGCGGTCTCCTTGTACGCACAGGCGAGGCGGGGTCTCGCCGAAGCAGAGCGGGAGAACGATCCCGCGGAGCGGTTCATCGGGGCCTATCTCGCCGCGCTGCGGGGCGCGGCGGCGGTCCTGGAGGCCCGCGGTCGTCCGCACCGGGGCCGTGCCCGGCCCGCGAGCGGCTGGGTGCTGCTCGATTCCGTCGCGCCGGAGCTGAAGGAGTGGGCGGCGTTCTTCGCGGCCAACTCGGCGACGCGGGCCGCCGCGCAGGCGGGGATCACCGGCAAGGTCACCGTCGAACTGGCGGACGAGCTGACGCGGGCCGCCACGGTGTTCCTGGAACTGGTCCGGCGGGTGGTGCACGGACTGCCGATGGGTGACTCTGCGTATGTGGCTTAGCAGCCGGTTAGCGGAGCTGCGGTTTGTCCGGAAGTCGCCATACCCGTGAACCCGCCTGGCCGAAGGCCCGCTATCGCGGTGGCAGGGCGCCTTCACCGGCTTCGTGACTTGAAAGACCAGGTCGCGCCCTGCCGACGCCGATCGCGGACGCGGGTTCACCCAGAGACAGAGTGCTCCACGGAGAGGGGGTGCCCGATGGCCGGGCAGGCCATGATCGACCAGGGCAGGTTCCTGGAGGTGATCGGCGCCGAAACCGAGCTGATGGCTCAGGTGGCGCACACCGCGTCCGCCGACGCGCCGGTCCCCACCTGCCCCGGCTGGACGCTCGGCGAGATCCTCAGGCACGTCGGAAGCGTGTACCGGGTCACCCGCCGCTGGATCACCGACGGACGGCGTCCGGAGCACTGGCAGCGCAAACCGGGGCCGCGGCAGACCCTGGAGGAGTACTTCCGCGAGGGCCGGGACGAACTCGTCGCCGAACTGTCCGCGCACGATCCGGACGAACTGGCGCCGACCTGGTGGCCGGCGGACCGCAGCTACGGGTTCTGGCGGCGGCGGATGGCGCACGAGGCGACGATCCACCGGATCGACGCGGAGACCGCGGCGGGCCGGGACGTGTCGGAGATCCCCGAAGACGTGGCACTCGACGGGATCGACGAGGCGCTGGTGCTCTGGTTCGGCCAGCGGCTGCCGTTGCTGGGGCTGTCCGGCACCAAGACCGGATCGGTCGGTGTGCGCACCGCGGGCCACACCTGGATCGCCAGAGCGGGCCCCACGGAAACGATCGCCTGGCGGTGCTCGGCCGAGGAGGCCCAGCGCGCGGACGACCTGATCACCGGGAAGCCGGACAAGATCTACCGCTGGCTCTGGGGCCGGGCGGGTCCGACGTCGGTGACGGTCAGCGGAGACCAGGACATGGCGGGACAACTCTGGGCCCTGTTGCGGCTCGCGACCCGATGACCGGTCGGTGGGGAAGCCAAACCGGTCAGAACCAGTCGGCGGAGCCGAACCAGTGCCAGAGAAGTGACCGAACGCGTGAACCCGCCCCTGCCGAAGGCCCCGCTATCGCGGTGGCAGGGCGCGGGTTCACCCGAACGAGCAAAAGTGTCGGTGGTGCCGTCTAGGTTCACCGGTGTGGTGGCACATCTGGTGAACCTGGTCTTCGACTCGGCCCTTCCCAGGGATCTGGCGGGTTTCTGGGAAGGGCTGTTCAGCTGGGACGCGCCGTTCGAGCCGGCGTTCCGTTCCGAAACGCGGCCCAAAGGGCGCAAGAACCGGCTGCATCTGGATCTGGCGAGCCGTTCGCCCGGGCACCAGGCCGAGCTGGTGGACCGTGCGCTGTCCCTCGGCGCGCGGCACATCGACGTCGGCCAGGGCCCGCCGGAGGAGAAACGGGTGCCGTGGGTGGTGCTCGCGGACCCCGAGGGCAACGAGTTCTGCGTCCTCGAGCCCCGTGAGCAGTACGAGGGCACCGGCGCGATCGCGGCGGTCGTCGTCGACGCCCTCGACCCGGAGCGGCTCGCGCGGTTCTGGGCGGCCGCGCTGGGCTGGGAGATCGGCGTCCAGGAGGAGACGATCGTGGGCCTGCGGCCGCCGGACGGTCGCGGCCCCTGGGTCGAGTTTCTCGCCACGAAAGAGGACAAGGTGGAGCGGAATCGGCTGCGCTTCGAGATCGCGCCGGGGCCGGGCGGGAGCCGGGCGGCCGAAGTCCGGCGCCTGCTGGGGCTGGGCGCGCTAGGGCGCGGTACGGCGAGACGAGGCGCCGTGTCCCTGGTGGACCCGGAGGGCAACGAGTTCAGCGTGCTCACGCCCCGCTGAGTGTTTCGCCCCGGTTGCGCGGCGGCGCCGATCGCTGACCTGGGCGAAACATCGGCGCCGTGGGCAGGCAACAACCGGCCGGGACCGTGGAGGTCATGGAGACCTATCGAGTCCGGCCCACCGAGATCCATCCCGGCGAAGAGACGGCGGCCGCGTCGGCCTGGCGTATCCGGATCCGCGTGGACGACAGGCCCGGCACCCTGGCCAGGATCGCGATCCGGCTGGCCGACCTCGAGTGCAACATCCTCGGGCTGTCGGTGCTCCCGGTCCCGGGCGGCGTGCTCGACGAGATCGTCCTGCGGCCGGCCACCGGCCTGCCGAGACAGCTGCTCGTCGACGCGATCCGCGACGAAGGCTGTGAATGCTCCGCCGTCGTCGACGCGGATCTGGCCGAACTGGTCGATCCGGCCACCGCGACCCTCACCACGGCCAAGAGGGCCGTCGAGGAGCCCGGTGGCCTCGCGGAGGTGCTCCGCGGCGTGCTCGCGGCCGACGTCGTCACGAAGGTCCCGTCGATCGAGGCGAACCCGGCCCGGACGGAAGGCGGGCACCGGGCGGTGTTCGCGGCGGGAGACGGCACCGCGTTCGTCGCGCGCCGCCGGTGGTCGCCGTTCGTCGAACTGGAACTGAGCCGGGCCGTCGCGCTGACCGGGTTGATGACCGCCGTCCGCGACAACGTGACCGGGCCGATCGTGCTCGACCGGCCCGATGGCGCCGCCGTCGTCCTGCGGAAGGGCGTCCCCGGTGACGCGGAGGCGGTGTCCGCGCTGCACCAGAGATGCTCGATGACCACGCTTTTCCATCGCTACCACACCGGAATGCGCACCGTGCCGCGTCGCTGGCTGCACCGGCTCCTGATGCCACCGCGCGGGGTCAGCCTGCTCGCGGTCTGCGGTCGTGACGTGATCGGTCTCGGTCAGCTGATCCCGTCGGCCGACGGCGGTGCGGCCGAAGTCTCACTCCTGGTCGAGGATTCCTGGCAGCGCCAAGGCATCGGCACCGCTTTGCTGACCAGGCTCGCCGTCCTCGCCGTGGCCAAGGGAGAGCGCGAACTCGCCGCTGTCTGCCTGCCCGGCGACGACTCCCTCTACCGCACCGCCACCCGCGTCGGACTCCGCCCCGAACGTGCCCCCGGCGACTCCGGCACCCTGCGCTTCGCTCTCCCCGACCCGCGCGTTTAGTCCTCTGAACGCGGTAGTTCGCGTTGCCAACCACCGCGTTCAGAGGACGAAATGCGAAGGTGGGTCAGCGGTTCCAGAACCAGTCTTTGCCGCGAGCCTCGCCCAAGGCGCGCTTCTTGCGTTCGGGGGTGAGCCGCTCCAGGTACAGCTTGCCGTCGAGGTGATCGGTCTCGTGTTGCAGGCATTGGGCGAGCACGTCGACGCCTTCGACCTCGACGGGTTCGTTGCGCAGGTCGACCCCGCGCACCACGGCGTGCTTCGCGCGGACGACCGGGAACCACAGCTCCGGCACGGACAGGCAGCCCTCGCCGATCTCGTGTGTCTCTTCGGACAGTTCCACGAGTTCCGGGTTGATCACGTATCCGCTCAGCCCGCCGACGTCGTAGCTGAACACCCGCAGGCCGACCCCGATCTGCGGCGCCGCGAGACCCGCGCGCCCGGCCGGTTTCACCCCGTCCATCAGATCGGTCACCAGCGACTCGATCTTCTTGTCGAATGTCGTGACCGGATCGCAAACGGTCTTGAGCACGGGGTCCCCGAAGTAGCGCAGGTCGCGCATCACCATGTTCGAACGTCCTTCTCCACTGGCCTGATCGGTGATTCTAGGCCCGCAGGCGCAATCCCTTGGGAGTCGCCCGGAATCCCGCCTCCTGGAGGACGGCCGAAAGCTCCGAGGTGAGTGCCACCTCGCCGTCGGCCTTCTGCACCGCGAGCTGCCCCAGCCAGCCTTCCCGCACCGCGGTGGACAGTGCCCGCGCGGCCGACCGCAGCGGCTCCTGATCCTCGGTGAAACTCAGCAGCGACCGGCCGCCACGTTCGACGTACATCGCCGGGACACCGTCCACGAGCACCGCCAGCGCCCCCGCTTTCCTCGCCGGACGGTGCTTCGTGTCACCCGTCGCGGCGGGCCACGGCAACGCGGCGCCGTAGGGCTGGGCCGGGTCGGCGGCGGCGAGCACGACCGCGCCCTCGGTGGTGGTGCGCTGGTTCCCGGACTGCGCGCGCAGCCTGTCGACGGCGCCCTTCGCCGCGAACTGCGCGGCACCGAGCCCTTCCACCACGTAGCCCCGGACGACCTGACCCGAATCCTCCATCCCGCGCAAAACCTTGTAGATCCCGGAAAAACCGCCCGTCACCCGCTCGGTGTCGAGCGCTCCCCGGGTGAGGACGCCGTGCCGTTCGAGGAACGCCTCTGTCCGCGCGTGCGCACGCCTGGTCGGATCCGGCTCGCGATCCGGGGTCAGCGCCCAGCGGCCCGCCACCGTCGGCGGCCCGGTGCGCGAAGGCATCGCCGGACGTCCGGCCCGCAGCCGCGCGTACCGGCCGCGAGGAGCTTGGCGGCGAGGCTTGTGCGCCGCGCCGGAACCGGAGACCTGCGCCCGCAGCGGGCCCAGCGTGTCCCCGGTGACCAGCCCGGCCCACACGAGATCCCACAGCGCGGCGACGACTTCGCCGTCGTTGGGCGGGGTTTCGACCAAGGGTGACGCGCGCTCCACGAGCTGCCGGAAGAACTGTGCGCCACCCTCCAAAGTGGACAGAATGGCCGCGTGGAGCGGGCCGGAGGGCAGATCGTCATCGAGGTCGGGCAGCAGCAGATCGGCGACGTCCGTGGGCGCGAGCGCCAGCCAGCCGTCCCCGCCGGACAAGGAACCGCAGCCGCACCACGTCACCTCGCCCGCCGTGGTGAGTTCGTCCAGCAGCGACGGCGTGTAGCCGGGCAGCCTGCTCGGCAGGATCAGCGACTCGACCGCGCTCGCCGGCAGCGGCGCCCCGGCCAGCTGCTCGACCGCGGACAGCACGTCGTCCGCCGTCGGCGCCGACCGCACTCGCGCGCCGATGCCGTGCCACGACGGCAGGAACCGGCCCAGCGCCGCCGGTTCGACCGGCTCGACCTCGGCCCGCAGCCGGGCCAGCGACGCCCTCCGGAGCCTGCGCAGCACCGACGCGTCGCAGAACTCCATCCCGACGCCGTGGGTCTCCGGATGCCCGACCGGGCTCAGCTCGCCCCGGACCAGCCTGCCCTGAGCGGTCAGCCTGTCCAGGACACCGGTGACCACGGCCGTCCCGAGCCCGAAGCGCTCGGCGGCCTGGCGGGCGCTGAACGGGCCGCGGCTGCGCGAATAGCGGGAAAGCAGGTCGCCCACGGGATCCTCGACCGGTTCGGTGAACGCCTCCGGCACGCCGACCGGCAGCGCGGTGCCCAGCGCGTCCCGCACCCGTCCCGCGTCCTCGATGGCGATGAAGCGTTCGCCACCGCCGATGCGGACCCGGATCACCCGCCGCGCGGCTTCGAGTTCCTCCAGCCATTCCCGCTGGATGCCGCGGGCGGCGGCCTCCTCGATCGAGAGATCTCCGAGGAACCGCAACAGATCCGCGGCCTCTTCGGCGTTGCGGGCGTGCCTGTCCGGATCGAGGCGCTGCAACGAGCGCTCGACTTCGGCGACGACCTCGGCGTCCAGCAGTTCCCGGATCGCCTCGGTGCCGAGCAGTTCGGCCAGCAACGTCGAATCCAGCGCCAGCGCCGCCGCGCGCCTTTCCGCGAGTGGGGCGTCGGTCTCGTACAGGAACATCCCGACGTAGCCGAAGAGCAGGCTGCGTGCGAACGGCGACGCCGACGGGGTCTCGACCTCGACCAGCTTGACCTTTCGCGAGCGCACGTCGGCCATCAGTTCGCGCAGCCCGCCGACGTCGTACACGTCTTGCAGGACTTCCCGCATCGCTTCCAGCACCACGGGGAACCGCTCGTACTTGGCCGCGACCGAAAGCAGTTGCGACGCGCGCTGCCGTTGCTGCCACAGTGGCGTGCGACGGCGCGGATCCCGGCGGGGGAGCAGCAGCGCCCGCGCCGCGCATTCCCGGAACCGCGCGGCGAACACCGCCGAACCGCCGACCTCGGCGACGATCAGCTGCTCGACCTCTTCCGGATCGAGCAGCACGTCCTCGACGCCGATGGTGACCTCGGCGCCGTCCATGTCCAGCGCCTCGGGCAGTCGCAGCACGATGCCGTCGTCGGAATGCGCCACCTGGGCGTCGACCCCGCGGTTCTCCCGCAACCGGGCCGCGATCGCGAGTGCCCACGGCGCGTTGACCTGCGCCCCGAACGGCGAGTGCAGGATGACCCGCCAGTCACCCAGTTCGTCACGGAACCTTTCCAGCAGCACGGTCTTGTCGTTCGGCACGTGCCGCGTGGCCGACTTCTGCTCTTCCAGGTACGCCAGCAGGTTGTCGCACGCGTACTCGTCCAGTCCGGCGACGGCGGCGCGTTCCCTGGCCGCCGATGGTTCCGAAGTGGACAGTTCACGGACGAACGCGCCCAGCGCCCGCCCCAGTTCCAGTGGACGGCCGGGGGCGTCGCCCTTCCAGAACGGCATCCGGGCGGGCTCACCCGGCGCGGGCACCACGATCACGCGGTCGTGGGTGATGTCGGTGACCCGCCAGGAGGAGGTGCCGAGCAGGATCGTGTCCCCGACGCGGGACTCGTAGACCATCTCCTCGTCGAGCTCGCCCACCCGCGACCCGGGTTTGTCGTCGGCGCCCGGCGTCATCACGGTGAACAGTCCGCGGTCGGGGATCGTGCCGCCGGAGGTCACGGCCAGCCGCTGCGACCCCGGACGGCCGTGCAGCTCGCCGCTGACCCTGTCCCAGGTGATCCGGGCGCGCAGCTCGCCGAACTCCTCGCTGGGGTACCGGCCGGCGAGCATGTCGAGCACGGCCAGCAGCGCGTCGTCCGGCAGGGACGCGAACGGCGCCGCGCGACGGGCGAGGGCGGCCAGTTCGTCGACCGTCCACGATTCGAGCGCCACCATCGCCACGACCTGCTGCGCGAGCACGTCCAGCGGGTTCCTCGGGTACCGGACGGCCTCGATCGCCCCGGACGCCATCCGTTCCGCGACCACCGCGCAGGAGACGAGGTCGCCCCGGAACTTCGGGAACATCACCCCGCTCGACACCGCGCCGACCTGGTGCCCGGCCCGGCCGACCCGTTGCAGTCCCGAAGCGACCGTCGGCGGTGCCTCGATCTGCACGACGAGATCGACGGCGCCCATGTCGATGCCCAGTTCCAAAGAGGACGTCGCCACGACGCACGCCAGCCGCCCGGACTTGAGCTCCTCCTCCACATGCGTGCGCTGCTCACGGGACATCGACCCGTGGTGGGCACGCGCGATCACCGGTGTCACGCCGGTGGTGAGCCCGGACTGGCCGATCGCCTCGGCCGGATACCGCTGATCCGGTTCCAGTTCGGTCTGCTCCGCGACGAGTTCGTTGAGCCGGGCCGTCATCCGCTCGGTGAGCCGCCGCGAGTTGGCGAACACGATCGTCGACCGGTGCGCCTGGATCAGTTCGAGGACCCGTTCCTCCACCGCGGGCCAGATCGACGGCCGCCGCGGCGCGCCGTCTATCTCGTCTAGCGATCCGGGGAGCCGCGCCAGGCCCGCGTCGAGGTCTTCGTTCTGCTTCGGCCCTTGTGGACCGTCGAGATTGGACATGTCCTCGACCGGGACCTCGACCCGGACCTCGATCGTCTTCGCGAGTTTCGGCTGGACGATGGTGACCGGCCTGCCACCGGCCAGGAACGAGGCGACCTCGTCGATCGGCCGGACCGTCGCCGACAGCCCGATGCGTTGGGCGGGTTTCTCCAAGAGGGCGTCGAGCCGTTCGAGCGACAACGCCAGATGCGCGCCGCGTTTGCCGCCCGCGACCGCGTGCACCTCGTCGATGATCACCGTCTCGACGCCGCGCAGGGAGTCCCGCGCGGACGAGGTGAGGATGAGGAAAAGCGACTCCGGCGTGGTGACCAGCACGTCCGGCGGTGTCTTGCCGAAGGAACGCCGCTCGGCCGCCGTGGTGTCGCCGGTGCGCATGCCGACGCCGATGTCCGGCACCGGCAGCCCCAGCCGCCGCGACGCCTGCGAGATGCCGGCCAGTGGCGCCCGCAGGTTGCGCTGGACGTCGACCGCCAGCGCCTTCAGCGGCGAGACGTAGAGGACACGGCAGCGTTTCCGCGGCTCGGACGGCGGCGGCTCGACCGACAGCCTGTCCAGCGCCCAGAGGAACGCCGAGAGCGTTTTGCCGGAGCCTGTCGGGGCCACGACCAGCGCGTGTTCCTTCGCGTGCGCGGCACGCCACGCCCCCTCCTGCGCGCGGGTGGGCGCGGCGAAGGCCCCGGTGAACCAGTCCCTGGTCGCGGGGGAAAAGAGGTCGAGTACGTCTGCCACGCCCTCCATAGTGCGCCGGACCACCGACAGTTTCGCTCCGGGCCTGTGACACGGGACCGGTTCGGCGGGTTCCGCACGTGCGGTGGCCTCGCTCATGGGAGCATCACGGCCAGCGCGGCCGGATCGGTACCTGGGGCGGCCGCCGTTCGTCTGTGAAGGGGTATGAGCTGTGCGGATCCTGTCGGTGGACCTCGGGACGTCCAACACCGTGGCCGTCCTTTCGGCGCACGGGAGGCCGCCGCGGGTGGTCGAGGTCGACGGTTCGGCCAACATGCCGTCCGCGGTGTTCGCCACAGAGGAAGGCACGATCATGGTCGGCCGGGACGCCGAGCGCCGCGCCCGCCTCGACCCGACCCGGTTCGAGCCCAACCCCAAACGCCGCATCGACGAGCAGACGCTCCTGCTGGGCACCGACGTCATCCCGGTCAGCGAGGTACTGGCCGCGATCCTGCGCCGCGTCCTCGACGAGACCACCCGTCAGCTCGGCGGGGACATGCCCGACGAGGTCCGGCTCACCCACCCCGCGCAGTGGGGCCCGACCCGCCGCAACGTGCTGCTGTCCGCCGCCCGGCTCGCCGGGATGGGCGGCAACCTGGTGCTCGTCCCCGAGCCGGTCGCCGCGGCCGCGCATTTCGCGTCGTTCCCCGGCAAGACGCTCGCGCCCGGTCAGGCGCTCGCCGTGTACGACCTCGGCGCCGGCACCTTCGACGTCGCGATCGTCGGCGCGACCCCGAACGGCGGCTTCACCGTCGTCGCCGAAGACGGCCTTCCCGACCTCGGTGGTCTCGACGTCGACCAGGCGCTGCTGGTGCACGTCGGCCGTGAGGTCTCGCACAAGGATCCCCAGCGCTGGCAGCGGGTCCTGCGGCCCGAGTCCACTCCGGACCGTCGTACGCGACGAGCGCTGCAGGAGGACGTGAAGGCCGCGAAGGAGGCCCTGTCGCGGCACCCGCAGACCGAAGTCCCGATGCCGGAGCCGTTCGAGGACGTCCTCGTCACGCGAGGCGAACTCGAAGCGCTCGTGCGGCCGTCGATGCTGCGCAGTGTCGAGCTGATGGCGCGCGTGGTCCGCTCCGCCGGGATGACCCCGGACCGGCTCGCCGGTATCTACCTCGTCGGTGGTTCGAGCAGGCTTCCGCTGGTCGGCAGCCTGATCGCGGAGAAGCTCGGTGTCGTCCCGGGCAGCCTCGACCAGCCCGAGACCGCGGTCGCGCTCGGCGCCCAGCACGTCGCCTCCGACGGCATCAGCACGCGGACGCAAGGTGTCGAGGGGCAGGTCGCGGCCGGAACCGGTGCGCACCAGGTCGGCCCCGGCGCTTCGGGCCCGTACGCGCCGCCGGTCGCCTCGATCCCCGGCTATCAGTCGGGCGGTCCCGGCCAGTCCGGCGGTTTCCCCCAGTCGGGTTACCCGAACAGCGGCCCGCAGCAGGTGCAGCAGCCCGCGCCGACGAACTTCCCGACATACTCCCTCGCCGGTCAGACCGCCGCGGAGAAGGCGCCCGCGAGCAAGAAGAAGCCGCTCGTCATCGGGGCCGTCGTGGCCGTCGTCGTGCTGATCGCCGCCGGGCTCACGTACTTCCTGACTTCCTCGTCGGTGACGACCTACACGGCCGACGAATGCAAGACGCCCGCCGCGGCCGACGACAAGGGCCTCACCGGCTGCCTGCGGCAGCTGGCCGGGAAGATCGCCGACACCGGCGACTGCAAGCCCGGGATGGGCAACGGGCCGGCGAAACCGGCGGAGGACCTCGGCGTGACGTCGACCTGTTCCGCGCCGGGCCGCGCCGGGACCCAGGTGACCTATCTGCAAAGCGGTTCGGCCGACAAGCTCAAGGCCTACACCGACGGACTGCTCAATTCGGCGGGCGGGGACCGCACCGAGGCCAAGTGGGTGGGCAACGCCCTGGAAGGCCAGTACTCCTCGGCCGCCGGGCGGAACGCCGCCGTCCTGGTGTTCACCGTGACCGACCGGCCGCTGGTCGGCTTCATCTACCAGGTCCCGGCCGAAGGACAGACCCCGACGCCGGGCGAACTCGCCGATTACTTCGAAAAGAGCGTCCAGCCGGGGGAGTGACCCCGGTATTCGCGCGTGAAGGCCCCTTCCCTCGGCTGAGCCGCGTGAACGGGGGCTTCACGCGCGAGGCGGTGAGTAGGAATGTGCCCTG
>NZ_JBHXJK010000149.1:0-18920 GCF_042723255.1 Amycolatopsis thailandensis | reverse complement strand
GTACATGAAGGACCCCTTCCTTGCGCCTAGCGCAAGGAAGGGGTCCTTCATGTACTTGTCCGCGCGCGAAGGGCCCGCCTTTCAGTGCTGCGCCGCCAGGAAGCGGTCGATCAGCTCGCTGATCGGTTCGAGGTCCTCTTCCAGCGCGAAATGCCCGGTGTCGAAGAAATGAACCTCCGCCGAGGGAACATCGTTCCGGAACGCCTCGGCTCCCGCCGGGATGAAGAACGGGTCGTTGCGGCCCCAGACGGCGAGCACGGGCGGCTGGGCCTCCCGCAGCCACGCCTGGAACTTCGGATACGCGGGCGGGTTGTTCCGGTAGTCCCAGAACAGGTCGAGCATCGCCTCCGCGCGGCCGGGGCGCTCCAGGAAGTACTGGTCCAGCAGGTAGTTCGCGGGATCGATGGCCTCCGGATCGCGGGCGCCGGTGTACTGGTACCGGATCTGGTCCGGTTCGAGGATCGCCTCGAAGCCACGCCGCGCCTCGGTTTCGTCCGTCAGGGAAGGGAAGTCCGGCATCGCAGGCCCGAGCCCCTCGACGTAGGCGTTGCCGTTCTGCGTGATCAGCGCCGTGATCTGGGACGGCCGCGAGACGGCCAGCCGAAAACCCGTCGGGGCGCCGAAGTCGAAGACGTAGAGCGCGTACCGGCGCAGTTCCAGCGCGTCGACGAACTCGCCGATCACCTCCGCGAGCCGATCGAAGGTGAAGGTGAATCCCTCGGGTGTGACGGTCTGCCCGAAGCCCGGCAGGTCCGGCGCGACGAGCCGCCACCGTCCGGCGAGGCGGCGCATCAGCCGCGTGAACTGGTGAGACGACGTCGGGAAGCCGTGCAGCAGAAGCAAAACGGGCGCTTCGGGGTCGCCGGCTTCGCGATAGAAGACCTCGACGTCGCCGAGCTTGACCGACCGGTGCCGGATGGTCGCCATGAGCACTCCCTAATGGTTAGAACTGTCTTGAACCATTAGTACCTGATAGTGTCAAGGCATGCTCGATCTCGACTCGCTTCCCGGTGACGATCTCGCGGTGAACCTCGCGGACACCGTCATGCTGGCCGTCTCGCCGTCGATCGATCTGCTCGACGACGGCCACGCGAGGTTCTGGGCGGCTCAGGCGTCCCTGCTGCCCGAAGGCGCCCGGCCGCCGTCGGCCGAGCAGACGCGGAGGCTGCGGTCGGCGGTGCGTGAGGTGCTGGAGGCGGCCGTGGCCAGGCGGGAGCCCGAGGCGTGGGCTGTCGAGCGGGTCAACGCGGCCGCGGCCGCCGTCCCGACCAGTCCGCGGCTGACCGCCGACGGCGCGCGGACGACCTGGCACGGCGAGGACGGTGGCGAGATCGCGCTCGCCGCCGTCGCGGTCGCCGCGATCGCTCTCGTGTCCGGGCCGCGTGCCGCTCAGCTGCGGCGATGCGGCGCGCACGACTGCTCGATGCTGTTCGTGGCGGCGAACAGCCGCCGGGTCTGGTGCACGCCGTCGTTGTGCGGCAACCGCGTCCGGGTCGCCCGCCACGCCAAGAAAGCCCCTTAGCGCTCCCTTCACCGGCGCCTGGGTGCCCCCAATGTGGCATTGGAGACGCCCAACGTCCCCAATGCCACATTGGGGACACCGGCTGCGCAGCAGCTAAGCAGCGAAGGCGCCCCTTAAAGCTCCAGCAGCATCCGGCTGTTGCCCAAGGTGTTCGGCTTCACATACGGCAGGTCGAGGAACTCCGCGACCCCGGGATCGGCGGAGCGCCGCATCTCCTCGTAGACCTCCTGGGTCACCGGAGTCCCGTCGATCTCGACGAAGCCGTGCCCGGCGAAGAAGTGAGTCTCGAAGGTCAGCACGAACAGCCGTTTCAGCCCGATCTCGCGGGCGAAGCCGATCAGCTGGTCGACCAGCGCGTGCCCGATGCCGCGCCCTCGGGAGGTCTTGTCGACCGCGATGGTGCGCAGCTCGGCGATGTCTTCCCACAGCACGTGGAGCGCGCCGCAGCCGAGCACGTCGTCACCGTCTTCGACCACCCAGAACTCCTGGACGCTCTCGTAGAGGGTGACGAGGTCCTTCTCCAGCAGCACCGTCCCCGCGTCGGAGTCGACCAGCGCCTTGATCTTGCGGACGTCCGCGATCCTGGCCCGGCGGACGAGAGGACGGCGGTGGAGGAGAGGCTCTGACGGCACGTCCACCATTAAGCCATCCCCGGGGCCCGGCCCGGTCGAGGGCTCGCCCGAGCGAGCGATCGGCGACCCCGCGAACAGGCCAGCTACCCTAAGGCACGTGCCTTCTCCCACCACTGATCCTGTCGCCACCCGCCGCGTGTCCTTGCTGACCCTCGGTTGCGCCCGCAACGAGGTCGATTCCGAGGAACTCGCCGGACGGCTGGCGGCGGGCGGCTGGGAGCTCGCCGCCGAGCCCGAGGACTCCGACGTCGTGGTCGTCAACACCTGCGGCTTCGTCGAGTCCGCCAAGAAGGACTCGGTCGACACGCTGCTCGCGGCGTCCGACACCGGCAAGAAGGTCGTCGCCGTCGGCTGCATGGCCGAGCGCTACGGCAACGAGCTGGCCGAGAGCCTGCCCGAGGCCGACGCGGTCCTGGGTTTCGACCACTACGCCGACCTCGCCGAGCGTCTGGACGACGTCGTGGCGGGCCGCAAGGTCGAGTCCCACACGCCGTCGGACCGCCGCAAGCTGCTGCCGATCAGCCCGGTCCAGCGCCCGACAGCCGCCGAGTCGGTCGAGGTGCCGGGGCACGCGCAGCACGGCTGGGGCCCGCGCGTGCTGCGGACCAGGCTCGACACCTCCCCGGTGGCCGCGCTGAAGATCGCCTCCGGTTGCGACCGCCGCTGCTCGTTCTGCGCGATCCCGTCGTTCCGCGGCTCCTTCGTGTCGCGGCAGCCGGACGAGATCGTCGCCGAGGCGATGTGGCTCGCCGAGAACGGCGTCAAGGAGGTCTTCCTCGTCTCGGAGAACTCCACCTCCTACGGCAAGGACTTCGGCCGCGACGGCGCCCGCGCGCTGGAACTGCTGGTCCCACGGCTGGCCGAGGTGCCCGGCATCGAACGCGTCCGCGTCTCCTACCTGCAGCCCGCCGAGACGCGTCCCGGACTGGTCAAGGCCATCGCGACCACACCGGGCGTCGCCGACTACTTCGACCTGTCGTTCCAGCACTCCAGCGAGACCGTGCTGCGCCGCATGCGCCGCTTCGGGTCCACGGACTCGTTCCTCGCGCTGTGCGAGCAGATCCGCGAGTACTCGCCGAACGCCGGCATCCGCACCAACGTCATCGTCGGGTTCCCCGGCGAGACCGAAGAGGACGTCGCCGAGCTGGAGCGCTTCCTGAGCGGCGCGCGCCTGGACGCCGTGGGTGTCTTCGGTTACTCGGACGAGGACGGAACCGAGGCCGAGACCTTCGACGGCAAGCTCGACGAGTCCGTGGTGGCCGAGCGGGTCGCGCGGATCTCGGCGCTGGTCGAGGAGCTGACCTCGCAGCGGGCCGAGGACCGCATCGGCGACTTCGTCGACGTCCTGATCGAGCAGGCCGAGGACGCCGAGGACCCGATCGGCCGTGCCGCGCACCAGGCCCCCGAGGTCGACGGCGAATGCGTCCTGATCGAGACGGACGACCTGCCCGCCCTGGCGGTGGGGGACTTCGTGCGCTGCGAGGTCGTCGACTCCGAGGGCGTCGACCTGATCGTGCGGCCCGCGCCGCCCGAGGCCGACCGGTGAGTGCCGCCCCGAGCGACGCCGGGGCCGGTGAGGGAACGGGCGGCGAGCACGCCCGGGTACCCGAGGCGACCCCGGTCCCGACCCTGAACCTGGCGAACCTGCTCACGATGTCGCGGCTGGTGCTGGTGCCGCTGTTCGTGATGGCGCTGTTCGCCGGGGACGGGGTGGACACCTTCTGGCGGGCGATCGCCACCGCGTTGTTCGCGATCGCGTCGTTCACCGACCAGGTCGACGGCTGGGTCGCGCGCAAGTACGGGCTGATCACCGACTTCGGCAAGATCGCCGACCCGATCGCCGACAAGGCGCTGATCGGCGCCGCGCTGATCGGGCTGAGCGTGCTCGGCGAGCTGGGCTGGTGGGTCACCATCGTCATCGCGATCCGCGAGATCGGCGTGACGCTGCTGCGGTTCTGGGTGATCCGGCACGGCGTCATCCCGGCCAGCCGGGGTGGCAAGGCCAAGACGCTCGCGCAGATCGCGGCCATCACCGCGTACCTGCTGCCCCTGCCCGCGTCCGCCGAGCCGGTGCGCTGGGTGCTGATGGGGCTCGCGCTCGTGCTGACCGTTGTGACCGGGCTCGACTACGTCGTGCGCGCGGTGCGGCTGCGCTCCGCCGGAAGGCGTGCCGCCGGCGCATGAATGCTGAGACCTTGATCACTCACCTGATCGAGCGTAAAGAGACGGTGGCGACGGCCGAGTCGCTGACCGCCGGTCTGGTCTGCGCGAGGTTGACCGAGATCCCCGGATCGAGTGCCGTCGTCCGCGGCGGCCTGATCGTCTACGCCACCGACCTCAAGGCTTCGCTCGCCGGAGTCGACGCGGACCTCCTCGCCGCGCACGGTGCCGTGCATCCCGAGGTCGCGGCGCAGCTCGCCACCGGCGCGCGGGAGCGGTGCGGCGCCACCTGGGGCCTCGGCTTGACCGGCGTCGCGGGTCCGGCCGGACAGGACGGCGTCGCCCCCGGCACCGTCCACGTCGGGCTCGCCGGGCCGGACGTGCTCACCGTCCGTACGCTGGACTTGAGCGGCGATCGAGCCTCGGTCAGGGACGGCGCGGTCCGCGGCGCGTTCGCCCTGCTGGGGGAACATCTCGCATGATCGCCGCGTTCGCCCTTGGCGTATTGCCGTGTCAACACCTGCGCCCGGGGCACCGCTCTGGGTAACGTAGGGGGTAGTCAGTCCTGGAAGGGAGGCGCGTGATGACCGTGCTGTTGCGCGAGGCGATCGGCGACCGGCTCCGACACGCCCGCACGAACCAGCGTCGAACGCTGCGGGACATCTCCCGCGCCGCCAGGGTGAGCCTCGGATACCTCTCCGAGGTCGAGCGCGGGCAGAAGGAGGCGTCCAGCGAGCTGCTGGCGTCCATTTGCGAGGCCCTGGACCTTCCGCTGGGCGAACTCCTGCACAAGGTCGCCGCGGACGTCTCGGCGATCGACAACGTCGAGGTCGCCCCGGTGGACGAGAAGGTCGAAGCGGGCAAGCGGCGCGCTCCGGAGCGGGAAAGCGCCGAAGCGGGCCTCGAAGGCGGTCACCTGGTGTCCGAGCTGATCGGCAACGACCTGGCCGACCTGCGGATCTCGCCGCCGCCGCGGATGAGCCCCGCGTTGCGGACGACGATCTCCGCACCGAAGATGGTCGCCGCTTAGCGAGACGTGAACGCCGAGAGGCCCCAGGCAGTCCGCCTGGGGCCTCTGCCGTACCCCGCGTCAGCTCGCGGCGCTGTCGAACGTGCCCGCCTGGTAGGAGCCACCCTTGGTGTGCGTGATCACGAGCAGCCGGTTGGCGGCGTTGATCATCGCGACCAGGTAGATCAGCGCGGCGACCTGGTCGTCGTCGTAGTGCTCGCGCACCTGTGACCAGGTCTCGTCCGAGACGCCCTGGGCCGCGTCGGCGAGGCGGCTGCCTTCCTCCGCGAGCGCCAGCGCGGCCTGCTCGGCCTCGGTGAACACGGTCGCTTCGCGCCAGGCGGCGACCAGGTTGACCCGGACCGCGGGTTCGCCGGCGGCGGCCAGGTCCTTGGCGTGCGCGTCGACGCAGTAGCCGCAGCCGTTGACCTGGCTGGCCCGCAGCGACACCAGCTCCTGGACGACCTTCGGCAGTGTCGAGCCCTTGATGGCCACACTGACTCCTGCGAAGCGCTTGCCGATCTTCGCGCCGAGCTCGTTGCTGTTCAGATCGAAACGGGAATCCATGATCTCGCCCTCATTCGTGGTCGTGTGCTGAACCGGACGACCACCAGATGCCGGTGGGCGGGAAGCGCTGACAACACGAAGGCGTGACGTGCGCCACGTCGTGGACGTGTCAGAAACCGGCGAGGTCCGGTGTCTGGTGGGGGACACCATCCCCAGGAACAGGAGCAGTCCATGTCCGACACCGCCACGGAGGCGTTCGTCGCCCACCGGAACCTGCTCTTCACCGTCGCCTACGAGATGCTCGGCTCGGCCGCCGACGCGGAGGACGTCCTCCAGGAGACCTGGTTGCGCTGGTCGGGCGTCGAGCTCGCCGCGGTGGAGAACCCACGGGCGTACCTCGTCCGCATCACCACCCGGCAGGCGCTCGGCAGGCTGCGCACCCTCGGCCGCCGCAAGGAGTCCTACGTCGGACCTTGGCTGCCGGAACCGCTGCTCACCACACCCGACGTGGCCGACGACGTCGAGCTCGCCGACAGCGTCTCGATGGCGATGCTGCTGGTGCTGGAGACGCTCACCCCGACCGAGCGCGCGGTGTTCGTGCTGCGCGAGGTGTTCGCCGTGGCCTACGACGAGATCGCCGAGGCCGTCGGCAAGACCCCGGCCGCAGTCCACCAGATCGCCCACCGGGCCCGGGCGCACGTCGCCGCCCGGCGGCCGAGGGGTGGCGCGTCCCCGGCAGAGACCCGGGACGTGCTCGACGCCTTCCACCGGGCGGTCCGGACCGGTGACCTCCAGGGGCTGCTCGACGTCCTCTCACCCGACGTCGTCTTCCTCGGTGACGGGGGAGGGGTGGTGCGGGCCGTGCTGGAACCCGTGGTCGGCGCCGCGCGGGTCGCGCCGCTGCTGGCGGCGAGACGTCCGGCGCGGGACGAGGCGGCGTCGATGCTGGAGGCGCAGGTCAACGGGTATCCCGCGTTGATCCTGCGGTTCGGCGGCGAGGTCGACACCGTCATCGCGCTGCGCGTCGAGGAGGGGCTCATCACCGGTCTCTACGCCGTCCGCAACCCCGAGAAGTTGTCACGCCTGGCAGAGGAGACCGCTCTGCGCCGCTGACTCGGGCCGTCTTCACCCAGGGTCACCGGCCGGTGAACCCGAAAGGTCGTGGACATCACAGTCAGGGGGATCCCTGAATTCCGTCGGGGTCGCCTGGAACGCGGGACGCCGACCTGACACGATGGAACTCAACGCCGGGGTCGGGACGTTGCAACATCAAAGAGGGGACGCCCCACCTCGAGGTAACAGCCCGTGGGATGCGAGAAGGCAGGCGGAGGAGATGGCCAACCCGTTCGTGAAGTTCTGGAAGTACATGATGGCGGCGTTCTCGTCGAAGATCGACGAGCACGCCGACCCGAAGGTACAGATCCAGCAGGCCATCGAGGAGGCACAGCGCAACCACCAGGCGCTGACCCAGCAGGCCGCCTCGGTGATCGGTAACCAGCGTCAGCTGGAGATGAAGCTGAACCGTCAGCTCGGCGACGTGGAGAAGCTCCAGGCTTCGACCCGCCAGGCGCTGGTGCTCGCCGACGAGGCGCGTGCCAAGGGCGATGAGCAGAAGGCGACCGAGTTCGAGAACGCGGCGGAGAGCTTCGCCGCGCAGCTCGTCACCGCCGAGCAGAGCATCGAGGACCTGAAGACCCTGCACGACCAGTCGCTTCAGGCGGCGGAGCAGGCGAAGAAGGCCGTCGAGCGCAACGCGACCATGCTGCAGCAGAAGCTGGCCGAGCGTACCAAGCTGCTCTCGCAGCTGGAGCAGGCGAAGATGCAGGAGCAGGTCTCCGCTTCGCTGAACCAGATGAGCCAGCTGGCCGCGCCGGGCAACACCCCGTCGCTGGAGGACGTTCGCGACAAGATCGAGAAGCGCTACACCACGGCGCTCGGCTCGGCCGAACTCGCACAGAACTCCGTCCAGGGCCGGATGATGGAGGTCCAGGCCTCCACGACGCAGCTCGCGGGGCACTCGCGGCTGGAGCAGATCCGCGCGTCCATGAAGGGCGACTCCGTCGCTCAGGTGACCGACGGCAAGACCGCCGCCGCGCCGAAGGCGTCGAGTGGTGCGGACATCCAGCGTGAGATCCAGGCACGGGTTCAGGCCGAACAGGGCAAGAACCCCGCCTGACACATCAACGGGAGCCGGTCCCGCACCCGCGGGTGCGGGACCGGTCTCACCTGAAGACAGGGGAGAGGGCAATGGGGCAGGGCAGGCGCAAGGACTTCGGGGAGTTCACCGCCAAGCTTGAGAAGCACATCGAGAAGCTGCCCGACTACGCCCAACGCGCGCAGGAGAAGCTGCAGCGCTACATCCCGCCCTCCGAGCAGGGCTCCTCTCCTCGACCGGCTCAGCCGCCGCGGCCGCGTCCTCCGATGCCGCAGATGCCGGCCATGCCGAAGATCTCGCAGCAGCTGACTTCGATGGCGTCGGGGCAGATCCCGGTGGTCGCCGAGGCGAAGGCCAAGTGGGCCCGCTGGAACGAGCCCGCGGCCAAACTGGAGAGACAGAAGCGCCGCACGTCCCGTGCGCTGACCTTCTGGATCCTCCTCACCATCCTTTGTGGACTGTACGCGTTCGTCGCCGGCGCGGGCCTGCTGAAGGCGGGCCAGGCCGACGTCCTCCAGGCCATCGCGGGCGGCGCGTTCACCGTCATCTTCGGCACCTTCGGGGTCAAGTCGGGACTGCGGCTGCGGACGCTCAAGCGCACCGTGCTGCCCGCCGCGCCCGCCGCCCCGCCGCCGCTGCCCCCGGCGCGGTCCGTCGCGCGCGCTCCGATGGAGCGCCTCGTCGAGAGCGAGGCTTCGCTGGCGGAGCTGCTTCGCCAGCTTTCGCAGCCGACGTCACTCGGCACCATGCCGGTCTCGGAGATCGCCGTCGCGGACGCCCGGACCACCGCCGCCGAGGCCGCGCAGGCCCTGCGCGGGCTGGCGGGCCGGATCCAGGCCATCGAACGCGGCCGCGACGCCGCGCCCGAGCGGGAACGAGGCGCCCTCGACGCCGCCATCAAGCAACTGCGCGAGCAGCTCGAAGACGGCCTCGACGGCTACGGCGGTCTCGTCGCGGCCGCCGGGCACACGGTCGCCGCGAGCTCGGACGGTATGACGTCGTCCAAGGAATCGCTCTCCGACGCGACCGACAAGCTCGCCGGCCTCGCGATGGCCCTGCGCGAACTGTCCTGAACCCGTAACTCGCGTGCTTGAACCCGTGACTCGCGTGCTTGGACACGGATCTCGCGTGCTTGAAGGCGGATCTCACCGGTGCCCGCCTGATCACGCGAGATCCGCTTACAATCACGTGAGTCCCGCCTCCAATCACGTGAGTTCCGGCTTCAAGCACGTGAGTCACGGCTTCAATCACGTGAGTTCGGTCTTCGAGCACGCGGGCTGAGCAGGCGCTTTCCTGGACAATCGTCTCATTCGTCGTCGCTAATACTCCATTGCGTAACGACTCGCTCACTGTGCGGTACCGAAATGCTCGCGTAACCCGAAACCGCTGGTGACGGCAACGCGCGATGCCTAACGTTTCTCTCATGCACGCAGTGCTTCTCCCAGCTCGGGCCTGAACCCAGCCCGCGTGAGCGGGCGTCCCAGGGTGGCGGACCGGACACAGTGGATCTCGCGCAGTGGTCTTTCTCGTCCCCCCACCGAGGAAAGGACGCCCCAGTGACGACGCTCCCTCCAGAACCAGAGCCGATCCCCGCGCCGCCTCCCAGTTCCTACCAGCGCGCCATCGCCGCCTACGACCGGATCGCCGAGGTCGACCGGCCCGACGTCTGGATCGCCCTCCGCCCCGTGGAAGACGCCCTCGTGGAGGCGAAGGCTGTCGACGAACGGGTCCGCGCGGGCGCGGACCTGCCGCTCGCCGGAACCCTGGTGGCGGTCGCCGACACCGTCGACGTCGCCGGTCTACCCGGGACAGGGGACGAGGTCTGTTGCGCCAGCGCCCCTTCGGTGTCCCGGCTGACCGAGGCCGGGGCGGTGGTGATCGGCCAGACCAACTGCGATCGGTTCGGCGCCGATCTCGAACACACCCGCAGCCCGTACGGCGTCGTGAGCGCCGCGCTGAACACCGCCAAGGTCTCCGGGAGCGCGAGCAGCGGCGCGGCCGTCGCCGTCGCGCTCGGCCTCGTCGATCTGGCGGTCGGCACGGACACGGCGGGGGCGGGCCGGGTTCCCGCGTCGCTCAACGGGATCGTCGGCTTGAAACCGACGCTCGGCCTCGTGCCCAAGACCGGTGCCGCGCCGTGCGGCGGGATCGCCGTGTTCGCGCGCAGTCTCACGCTGGGCCAGCGCGCGCTGGGTCTGATGACCGGTCCCGACGAGGCCGACCCGCTCGCTCGTGACTGGCCCCCGGACGTCCGCCTGTCGGCCGGGGATCGGCCGAAGGTGGCGATCCCGGGGTCCGGGACGCTCACCGGACTGTCCTTGCAGTCCCGCTCCGCTTTCCTCGGCGCGGTTTCCGCGCTGCGGGCGTCCGGGGCACTCGTCGAGACGGTCGAGGTCTCGGCGCTGCTGGCGGTGGGCGAGTTGATCCATGACGACGGCTTCACCGCCGACAGGCAGCGTGTCGCCGAGGCCGGGATGCTCGCGCTCCGGATGCTGTCCGAGTACGACGCCCTGGTCCTCCCGACCGTCGCGGACCACCCCGAGGTCGCCGAGGCGCTGTCCGATCCGGACGGTGTCGTGAAACGGCTGGAGCGGTTCACGGCGTTCGTCAACCTGCTCGACCTCGCCGCGGTCACGGTGCCGTCGTCGCCGTCGGATCTCGGGCCGTACGGGGTGTCGGTGGTGGTGCGGCCGTTCGATGACCAGGTCGCCATCGACCTCGCCGCCGTGCTCACCGACGAACAGGCCGACTTCCCTTACCCCGCACCGGGTGCGGATCTCGTGGTGTTCGGCGCGCATCTGCGCGGGCAGCCGCTGAACGACCGGCTGGTCACCGCCGGGGCGCGGTTCACCGGGCTGGTCCAGACCGCCGAGGGATATCGGATGCTGTTGCTGCCCACCGAACCACCCCAGCCGGGCGTGGTGCCGGTGAGCGCCACGGGCGAGCACACGATGCTTTCGGGTGAGCGCTGGCGGCTTTCGCCGGCCGCGCTCGGGGCCTTCGCGGCCACGCTGCCCGCCCCGTTCGTCCTGGGCCGGATCCGCCTGGAGAACGGGGACACGCCGCTGGCCGTCCTTTGTGACCAGGCCGCCTCGGCGACGGCGACGGAGCTGACGCGGTACCAGTGCTGGCGGGCGTACCTGCGGTTCGTCAGTACGGCCGGGCCGCGAGACCTCGGGCGACCCGCTTGACCAGACCGGGACCGTGCAAGGCGAAACCGGTGTAGAGCTGGACGAGACCGGCGCCGGCGTCGAGCATCCGGGCGGCGGCGCCGGCGTCGAAGATCCCGCCGACGCCGATGATCGGCAGCTTGCCGCCGGTTTCGTCGTGCACGAACCGCACCACCTCGACCGAGCGAGCGGTGAGCGGGCGGCCGGAAAGCCCGCCCGCCTGCTCGCCGACGGCGGCCTCGGGCGGCGCGATCCCTTCGCGGGACAACGTCGTGTTGGTCGCGATCAGCCCGGCGACGCCGTGGTCGAGACAGACCTCCAGCAGTTCCGCGAGCGCTTCGTCGGTGAGATCGGGGGCGACCTTCACCAGCACCGGCGTCGGCTTCGCGGCACCCGCGAGTTCGGCCGAGGTCTTCCGGAGCTCGGCGAGCAGCTCCGCCAGCGCGGACTTGTCCTGCAACGCCCGCAGCCCCGGTGTGTTCGGGGAACTGACGTTGATCGCGAAATAGTCGGCGTACGGATACAGCGCCCGCAGCGAGAACCGGTAGTCCTCGACGGCCTCGTCGAGCGGGGTGACCTTGGACTTGCCGATGCTGACCCCGAGCGGCACCGGCGGCTTCCCGCTCGCGGCGAGGCGGGCGGCGAGTGCTTCCGCGCCTTCGTTGTTGAAGCCCATCCGGTTGATCACCGCGTCGGTCCCGGCGAGGGTGAACAGCCGCGGCTTGTCGTTGCCCGGCTGCGGATGCCGGGTGACCGTGCCGACCTCGACGAAGCCGAAGCCGAGCGCGGGCCACGCGTGCAGCGCGCGGCCGTTCTTGTCCATCCCGGCGGCGAGGCCGACCCGGTTGGGGAAGCGGAGACCGAGGAAGGTGACCGGATCGTCCGTCCGGTAGACGCGGCCGAGCGCGCCGAGCGCGGGGGAGAACCGGCTCAGCCCGGCGAGCGTGCCGATGGTGCGTTCGTGCACGGTTTCGGGGTCCCCGCCGGAGACCCGGTAGAGCGCGGGGCGGACGATCTTGTCGAAGAACACGGCCCCATCATGCCTGGTGAGATCTAGGCGCTCGCCTTCCACTCGTCTTCGAGCATCGCGAAGACGAGTTCGTCGGTCCATTCGCCCTTGACGACCTCGTTCTCGCGCAGGTGCGCTTCCTTGCGCATGCCCAGGCGCTCCATCAGCGTGGCCGACGCGGTGTTGCGCCCGTCACAGCGGCCGATGATCCGGTGCAGGCCCAGCTCCTCGAAGCCGAGCCGCAGCAGTTCGGTGGCGGCCTCCGCGGCGAACCCCTTGCCGTGGTGATCGGGGTGGAAGACGAACCCGATCTCGCCCTGCCGGTGCTCGCTGCTGAGGTATTCGAGGTTCAGGTCGCCGATCAGCTGCCCGGTCTCGGTCAGTTCCACGGCAACCGCGAGGAGCTGACCTTCCTTCGAAAGACTGCTGCTGTGCACCCGTTTGGCGAGCGCGGCGGCGGATTCGGCCCGGCTGCGCGGACCCCAGTAGAGGTAGCGGGCGACGTCGGCCCGGGACTGGAAGGAGTTGAGTTCGTCGAGATCCGCGGGGGTGAAGGCGCGGAGGGTCAGGCGCGGGGTGGTGATCGGGAAGTCGGGCCTCAACATGGCGTCAGGCTATCCAGTCGGCGGGGTTCCCGGGACGGGAACAGTGGCGGACGGTTCTCCGGGGCGGTGGATGGTCACATCGCCCCGGGCAAAGGGAGTAACCCGGAAATAGGGGTACCCCCGAGGCGGCTCCCGGACGCCGGAATCGGCGGCCGGGCCCGAGCCGGACCGGTGCTCGGGAACCTCGGGGGCCCGGTGACTGCCTGGTATTCGCTATCAGGCACCACGCGAAGCAGAGACGACGAGCCGAAGGTGGCTCCAACTTGCGTTGTATCGCTGCTCAAAAGTCCTACGCGTGCGGTCCGCTAGCGGACAGTCACCTCACGAGTCCTGTTGGAATACAACTTTGGACCACCTCCTCTCTCGTGTACCGCCACGCTATGCGAGGGGTTCGAGGTCCTGCAACAAGATTTCTTCGATCTCCGTCAGGAGGGCCGTTTTGTCCGCCGAGGGCTGAAAAGACGCTTCCACGGCGTTCTTCGCGAACCGGGCGATTTCGTCCGCCGTCAGGCCCAGGGTTTCGGCGACCGCCACGTACTCGCCGTCCAGGGTGGCGCCGAACATCGGCGGGTCGTCGGTGTTGAGCGTGACCATCACGCCGTGGTCGAGCAGGCGCCGCACCGGATGTGCTTCGATCGACGGGAACTGTCCGGTACGGATATTCGACGTGGGGCAGACCTCCAGCGGGATCCTTTGCGTCGCAAGGTATTCCAGGAGCGCCGGGTCGGTGTGCGCGCCGACGCCGTGCCCGATCCGTTCGGCGCCGAGATCGTGCACCGCCGACCAGACGGTGGCCGGTCCGGTGGTCTCGCCCGCGTGCGGGACGCTGTGCAACCCGGCCTCCCTCGCCGTGGTGAAGAACGGGGCGAACTGCGCCCGGCCGACCCCGACCTCGGGTCCTCCGAGCCCGAAGGACACCAGGCCCTCGGGACGTTCGCGGAGCGCGAACACGACCGTCTCGCGCCCGGCGACGACTCCCTTCTCACCGGGAATGTCGAAGCACCAGGCCAGTTCCACTCCGTGGTCCGCGCGCGCCGCCGCCCTGCCGGTGGCGAGACCGGTGAGCAGATCGTCCGCCGACATGCCGTCGAGGACGTGGTTGTAGGGCGTGACCGTCACTTCGGCGTAGCGGGCGTTCTGCGCGGCCAGATCCGCCGCCAGCCCGGTGACGAGGGTGTGGATGTCGCGGGCGTCGCGCACCAGCGACGTCACCGCCAGGTAGTTGCGGAGGAAATGCGGGAAGTCGCGGAAGGTGAAGAAGTGGGCGAGTTCGCCCGCCTCGGTCGGCACCCCGGCGGACGGGCGGCGCCGGGCCAGTTCCAGGACCGTGGGCAGGCTCGCCGAGCCGACGAGGTGGACGTGGAGTTCGACCTTGGGCAGGGCGTGCACGAACGCGCGCAGCGCCTCGCCCGTGAGGATTCCGGGCATGACAAAGCTCCCTGGGAAAGAAGTGAAGGGTGACGTGAGAGGGAGCGGGCGGCTCAGGGAGCGAGGTCGCCGCGTTCGGTGTCGGCCCCGTAGAGCGGGAGCTTGAACAGCGTCACGAAGCCAGCTTAGCCGCCGGGAGCGGGTCCGGACTGGCATTTCGGGCAGAACCAGGTCGGCCTCGCCTGGTGCCCGGGCCCCTGGGATTCGATCCGGAGCCTGCCGCCGCAGCGGAAACACCCTTGTTTGGTCCGCTCGTAGACCCAGTGCTCACGGCCGCGGCGCAGGTCCCCGGTCGTGGTCTGCGAGGTACGCCAGGCGTTGGTCTTCAACAGTTTGCGGCCGAGCGCGACGGCTTGGGCGGGGTCCACTCCGGACACCGGCGTCCACGGGGTGACGCCGAGCAGGAAGCACATCTCGACCTTGTACATGTTCCCGATACCCGCCATGATCCGCTGATCCAGCAGGGCGTCGCCCAGTTCACGATCCGGATCCGCGGCCAGCGCGGCCGCCGCCCGCGCCGCCAGCTCGTCCGTCCACTGTGGATCGAGCAGATCCGGGCCGAGATGGCCGACCAGCCGGTGTTCTTCGTCCGTGGGCACGAGTTCGAGGTCGTGCACGCGGAACCCGATCGCCTGCAGATCTTCGGTGGCGAGGATGACCCTGGCCTGATGCGCCGGATGCCGCCAGCGCGCGCCCGTCCGGTAGACGTCCCATTTGCCGTCCATGCGGAGGTGGCTGTGCAGGGTGAGATCGCCGGACAACCGGGTCAGCAGATGCTTGCCGACCGTGCCGACGCCGAGCACGTCGCGTCCGGCGAGATCCGTCGTGGCCAGCTGCGGGACCCTGAACTCGCCGCGCAGCAGGGTCTTCCCGGCCAGTGCCTTGTCGAGGACCTTGCCGGCGAGGAAGACGGTGTCGCCTTCGGGCATCGGCGTCTACCCGGTGCCGGTGTCGCTCAGCTTGGCGGACTCTTCGGTGGTCTCGGGTTCTTCCTCGCCGCGGACGCGATGCCGTCCGGCCCGGCTGGAGCGGAGGACCTTCGCCAGCACCATGTTGAAGGTGAGCGCGATCTCCTGCGCGCCGGGGGAGTGCCACTCGTGGATCGGGCTGCACGCGCCCTGCGCCTGCTGCACCGCGAGCCTGTCCGGGATGGCCGTCGGCATGACCAGCGGGCCGAAGTTCTCCCGCAGCTCCGCCACCCGGAACTGGTGCTCGTAGGAGCGCACGCGGAGCTTGTTGACCACGACGCCGATCGGCCGCAGCCCCGGGTTCTGCTCCTCGCGGATCTTCTCGATCGCGTCGAGCGCCCGGCGGGCACCGGAGACGGCGTACATCGTCGGCTCGGTGACGATCAGGGCGCTGTCCGCGGCCACCAGCGCCGAGCGGGTCAGCCTGCCGAGCGACGGCGGGCAGTCGAGGATCACCAGTTCGTACGGTTCCTCGCGCAGCGGGTTCGTGTGCAGTTCGTCGAGCGCGCGGGAGAGGTTCTCCAGCCGTCGGCTGTCGGCGTCGGGCTCGTTGAGCATCTCCAGCTCTTCGGCGCCGACGAGGACGTCGATCTGGTCGCTCCACACGCTGGGCGCGATCGCGCGTTCGAGCACCGAGCGCACCGGCGTCTCCAGGACGTCGGCCAGCGTGCGGTCGGTGAAGGGCGGGTCCAGCGAGGTGGTGGCGTTGCCTTGCGGGTCGAGGTCGGCCACGAGAGTCCGGGCGCCCCTACGCAGCGCGGCGGACGCGACACCGAGGGCGACCGTCGTTTTACCGACGCCACCCTTCAGGCTGAGAACAGCGACCGTGTGCACTCGATACAGCCTACGGGCAGTCGGCGTGGCGGCTCCTTGGCAAGGTGTCGAACACCGCATCGGACTACACCCGGCGGGCCGGCGAAGGCGGGCATTACCCTGTGCGTTTATGAAGACGGACACCGTGGCCACGCGGGGATCGGGGGCGGTTCGCCGGGTTCTCGAAGCAGAACTCCGGGCCGCACGAGCGCGAGGCGAACACCAGCCGCACGTCGTCGACGTCGGCGGCGGCAGCGGCGGCTGGGCGGTGCCACTGGCCTCGGCGGGCTGCCTGGTGACCGTGGTCGAGCCCAACCCGAACGCCCTGGCGACCCTGCGCCGCCGGGCGGAGGAGGAGGGCGTCTCCGGCAGCATCACCGTGATCGCCGACGACTCCGACGCGCTCGGAGCCCACGTCGCGGACGGATCGGCCGACCTCGTCCTCGCGCACGGACTGCTCGAAGTCGTCGACGACCCGGCGCTCGTCCTCGCCGCGCTGGCCGCCGCGGTCAAACCCGGCGGGGCGGTCTCGGTGCTGGTGGCGAACCGCCACGCCGCGATCCTGCAGCGCGCGCTGGCCGGACGGCTCGGCGAGGCGCGGGAGCTGCTCGCGGCCGAGAGCGGCGTGCTGGGCGGCGGCCGGGAGACCGTGCTGCGGCGCTTCGACGCCGAGGCTCTCCGCGCGCAGCTGATCGCCGTCGGACTCGACGTGACCTCGCTGCAAGGCGACGGGGTCGTGGCGGACTTCGTGCCCGGCGGGGTGCGGGAAGAGGACCTGGCGGAGTTCGAGCTGGCGGCCGCTTCCGTGTCGCCGCTGCGGGACATCTCCAGCCGGCTGCACGTACTGGCCCGTCGCCCGGCCTGACCCTCGGTCGCGAGCTTCTCCGGATGTCATGAAAGGGTCGTTCAGGACGAAAAGTGTCCTGAACGACCCTTTCATGACACTTCGGGGTCAGGCGCGGCGGGAATTGTCGGTGGTCCCGGCTAGCGTCCACCCGTGGGGAGAAACGCTGAGCTGCCGGGTGGGATGGCCCGCTACCGGGTGACGACCGGGGCCACCACCTGGCCCGACGACACCGGCTGCGGCCTGCTGCACGTCGACATGGACGCCTTCTTCGTGTCCTGTGAGCTGCGCACGCGCCCGGAGCTGGCGGGCAAGCCGGTGGTCGTCTCCGGCGGCGGCCCGAGGTCGGTCGTCGCGGCCGCGAGCTACGCGGCGCGCGAGTTCGGCGTCCGGTCGGCCATGCCGTTCTCGACCGCCAAACGGCTCTGCCCGCAGCTGATCTGCATCACCCCGACACCCGGCTTGTACGGCGAGGTGTCCCAGGGCGTCATGGGGATCTTCCGCGAGCTGACACCTCTGGTGGAGCCACTCAGCCTGGACGAGGCCTTCCTGGACGTCAGCGGGGCGCTCAAGCGGCTGGACTCCTCGCCCGCGCGGCTCGGCGCCTGGATCCGGGAGCGGGTGGCCGCCGACTTCGGGATCAGCTGTTCGGTCGGCGTCGCGAAGGTCAAGTTCGTCGCCAAGCTGGCGTCCGGGATGGCGAAACCGGACGGCATGGTCGTCGTCCCGGCGGCCGAGACGCTCGCGTTCCTGCACCCGCTGCCGGTGTCGGCGCTGTGGGGCGTCGGCAAGCGCACGGAAGAACATCTGCGGCAGCAGGGCCTCGACACCATCGCCGACGTCGCCACCGCGCCCCTGGCCCGCTTGCGGCGCTCGCTGGGCCGGGCGCTGGGGGAGCACCTGTGGGCGCTCGCGAACGGGCACGACGAACGCGAGGTGATCCCGGAGACCCCGGACAAGTCGATCGGCGCCGAAGTGACCTTCGACGTCGACCTCCACGACCGCTCGGCGCTCGGGCTGGAACTGCTCCGGTTGTCGGAACGCGTCGCCGCGACCCTGCGCCGCCGGGGGCTGCGCGGCCGGACGGTGTCGATCAAGGTCCGGTTCGCGGATTTCAAGACGATCACCCGGGCCAGGACAACCGCCGTCGGAGTGGATGTGGCCCGGGACATCCACCGCACCGCCGTCGAACTCCTCACCGAGCACGCGCCGACGGGCGCAGTCCGCCTGATCGGCGTAAGAGTCGAGGGATTGGACACGGAGAGTGATGGGGAGCAGCTGCTTTTCGACTCATCGGAACCCCGTTGGCGGGATGCGGAAGTCGCGGCCGACGTCGCGAGGTCGAAGTTCGGTGCGGCCGCCGTGCGGCCCGCGTCACTGCTGACCCCCCGTGACCAGTGACATTGGCTGCTCAGCCGTCTTCGAGAGAGCCGAGTCGGGTGGTTTCGGCCAATTCGATCCCTTCCGGATACGGGATCGGGTAGTCGGACGAGCGCGGGGCTCGTATCCTGGACAGAGACACCCCGCCTGGGGTTGTCTGTTGGGTCCATGACGTTGCGCGGCCCGGCGCCCGCGACAGCTGTGCCGGAGGAGGAAAGATGCCACTCTCCGAGCATGAGCAGCGGCTGCTCGATCAGATCGAGCGCGAGCTCTATGCCGAGGACCCCAAGTTCGCATCCACGGTGCGAGGCACCCGGTTGCGCCGCCCCGCCCGCCGACGGCGTTTGCAGGGCATCGCCCTGTTCGTAGTGGGCGTCGCACTTTTGGTGCTCGGCGTGGTGGTCAACATCCGGGTGGCCGAGATCCCAGTGATCAGCGTGCTCGGGTTCCTCGTGATGTTCTTCGGAGTCATGATGGCCGTCACATCGATTCGGCACGGAGCCGAATCGGAGGGCGGTAAGGAGAGCGGTGGCCCGGGGGCCGGCGGAGGAGGCGGCGGTAAGTCGTCCCCGCGCCGGAGCTCGTTCACCCAGCGCATGGAAGAGCGCTTCCGCCAGCGCTTCGAGGAGCAGTAGCTCTCACACACGCGAACATGCCGACGGGGCCTGGCCTCGTCGGCATGTTCGCGTTGTCCTCCACCATCGCTCCCCACAGGAAG
>NZ_JBHXJK010000148.1:0-19119 GCF_042723255.1 Amycolatopsis thailandensis | reverse complement strand
TACCTGCGCCTGACTTGGCGTGAGTGGTGGTTCCGCGGCTGACAGGGCGTGACGATGTAGGAATTGGGACGTTGAACGTCCCAATTCCTACATCGTCGCCGGGGATGCCCGGTCTTGGACCTTGATCAACGGAAGATCCGGGACACTCAACGTCCCCGATCCTCCGTTGATCACGACACCCGCATACGCGACTTTGCCGAGACCCTGACCTTGAAGGTAGTGAAGGAGACCTTCACGGACTCTGAGTCCTAAAGAGGGCCTTCACGGACAGCCCGGCCCGGTGCCCCGCGCACCCAGGCCGCCGGGCGATAGCAAAGGTCCCTTGCTACTCCTCGATGGCGCCGCCGACCGCGCGCAGGTGCTCCCGGAACGTCAGCGAAGGCGACTTCGTGCGCTCCGCGAGGAAGTCGGCGAAGCGGACCTGCTCGCGAAGGGACTCTCCGGAGCGGATCCGCTCGGCCTGGAGCCGCTCGACGTCGCGGATGGCCTCGGCCCGGTCCAGGACCTCGTCCGCCCGGTCGGCCGGGACGAACAGGACCCCGTCCTCGTCGCCGAACACGAGGTCCTCCCGCGTCACCGTCCATTCCCCGACGACGGCCGAGTCGAGCGCGCCGTCGGGGCGGGTGGAGACCGAGAGCGGGCCGGTCGGGATCGAGCCGAGGCTGAACACCGGCAGCCCGATCTTCTCGATGTCGCGGGTGTCGCGGTGCAACCCCCAGATGACCACACCGCTCAGCCCGGCCGCTTCGGCTTCGAGGACGGCGAGGTCCCCGACGCAGCTTTCGTCGAGCCTGCCGCCGTTGTCGACGACCAGGACGTCACCGGGGTTCGCGGTCTCGTACGCCTCCAGGAAGACGTCGACGCTGCCGACGTGCCGGGCGGGGGTGACCCGCCCGGCGAGCCGACTACCGGGCACGACCGCGTGCGTGCCGGCGGGCGCGCATCGGACCGGGACGCCGGCGCGGACGCAGCCGTCGGTCAGATGCGCGGTGGTCAACAGCGCGAACCGTTGCCGAAGCTCTTCGGGATCCATATCCCGACTTTAGCCACGGCGCCACACCACAGGAGTGCTACCGGAGCCGCCGCTCTCCAGCGTTCCGGCGATCTCGCCGTTGTCGCCCACGACGGTGCCGTACGCGTTGCCGGGGGAGGGAAGCGTCGTCACCGAGCCGCCCGGGGACCACACCGTGGGAGTCCTCGGCGAGATCCATCCCGTGACCAGGCCGGACCCGTTGAGCGCCATCGTGGACATGTTGTCCGGGACCTCCACGGACGTGTCGAACGCCGTCCAGAGCCGGTCGCCCAGTTGGGTCGAGGCCAGCACCTTCCCGTTCCGGATCGCGATCCCGCGTGACTCCCGGAGGCCGTCCGGGAGAACGAGCTGCCGCAGGACGCCGTCCTTCCAGAGCCAGGTGCCGCCGTACTGCTCGTTCAGCAGGATCGTGCCGTCGTGGTCGATGTCGATGGGGGTGAGCACCGGCGGGACGTCCAGCAGCACCGGGTGCGCGTGGTCGCCGGATGGCCAAAACGCGGGGGTGGAGCCGTAGCGGATGTCGTTGAACACCGTGCCGACGACGTCGCCGCGGTCGTTAGTGCCGACGGCTTGCGTGTTGGAGTAGCCCGGAACCTTCCCCAGGAACTGGAAGCCGCCGTTCTCGAAGACGAAGGCGTGCTTGCTCGGGTAGCGGCTCCCGTCCTGGTAGTAGACGGCGTTGCCGAGGACCGAACCGGACGCGTTCTCGTCCACCGTGTCGACCGAGAGGTAGCCCGCCGGGATGCCGTGGTCCGTGACGGTCCCGCCCGTCCAGGTGACCAGCTTCCCGTCGGCGGTCCCCGCGTAGTCCCCGGCGCCGTTCGTGGCGTTCACCCGTGCGATCCCGCTGCCGCCGGGCGGGAGCGGCAGGTAGCTCATCGTCCAGTCGCTCGCCGACGCGGTGCCCGCCGACAGCAGCCCGGCGGCGACGGTGGCGGCCAGGACCATGCTCGTTCTTTTCATCGAAAACCCCCTGTGAGTGGTGTTCGCCCTGTTTAACGGGGGTGTGGGCCGCTCGTCTGCGTCACCTGACACTCAGCGTGCCGTAAGTAACATCCGTGCAGGATTGTATGTAAGGGGTTGATAAATACAGACCTGTCTGTATCTTCAGTTTCAGCAGCGACCCGGCAACGACAAGGAGCGTCGTGGTGGCCAACAAGGTGTACGTCGTCGGCGTGGGCATGACGAAGTTCGAGAAGCCCGGACGCCGCGAGGACTGGGACTACCCGCAGATGGCCAAGGAGTCCGGGACGAAGGCGCTCGCCGACGCCGGGATCTCGTTCGACGAGGTGAAGCAGGCCTACGTCGGCTACGTCTACGGCGAGTCGACCGCGGGGCAGCGCGCGGTCTACGAACTGGGCATGACCGGGATCCCGGTGGTCAACGTCAACAACAACTGTTCGACCGGGTCGACGGCGCTGTACCTGGCCGCGGAGGCGATCCGCGGCGGCCGCGCGGACTGCGCGCTCGCGCTTGGGTTCGAGAAGATGCAGCCGGGCTCGCTCGGCTCGACCTACGACGACCGCGAGCAGCCGATGGGCAGGCACATCCAGGCGCTCGCGGAGATCTCCGAGGTGCTCTTCCCGCCCGCGCCGTGGATGTTCGGCGCGGCAGGCCGCGAGCACATGAAGACCTACGGCACCACCGCCGAGCACTTCGCCAAGATCGGCGAGAAGAACCACCGGCATTCGGTGAACAATCCGTACGCGCAGTTCCAGGAAAGCTATTCGCTGCAGGACATCCTCGACTCGCGGATGATCTACGACCCGCTCACCAAGCTCCAGTGCTCGCCGACCTCGGACGGTTCGGGCGCGGCGATCCTCGCCAGCGAGTCCTTTGTGGACTCGCACGGGTTGGCCGGGCAGGCCGTCGAGATCGTCGGGCAGGCGATGACCACCGACTTCGCCAGCACCTTCGACGGCACGGCGAAGAACATCATCGGCTACGACATGAACGTCCAGGCCGCGCGTCAGGTGTACGACCAGGCCGGGCTCGGGGCGGAGGACTTCCAGGTCATCGAGCTGCACGACTGCTTCTCCGCCAACGAACTCCTGCTTTACGAAGCCCTCGGACTTTGTGCCGAAGGGGAAGCGGGGAAGCTCGTCGACTCCGGGGACACCACCTACGGCGGCAAATGGGTCGTCAACCCGTCCGGCGGGCTGATCTCCAAGGGGCATCCGCTCGGCGCCACCGGCCTCGCGCAATGCGCCGAACTGACCTGGCAGCTGCGCGGGACCGCCGACAAACGGCAGGTCGACGGCGTCGAAGCCGCGCTGCAGCACAACATCGGACTCGGCGGCGCCGCCGTCGTCACCGCCTACCAGCGCGCCGAGCGCTGATCCCACCGAAAGGAACAACCATGGGCAAGATCAGTGCCTCCGTCGAACTCCCCGCGGCCCCCGACAAGGTCTGGGCGGAGTTCTCCAACCCCAACAACTTCGAGAAGTGGCTGACCATCCACACCAAGTGGAAGGGCGAGGTCCCGGCGGAGTTCTCCAAGGGGGCGCAGGCTTCCGAGGTCGTCACGATGCTCGGGATGCCGAACACGATCACCTGGACCGTCGACGAGTTCGAAGCGCCGTCGAAGCTGGCGATCTCCGGGACCGGGATGGCCGGGGTGAAGGTCAAGTTCGAGCTTTCCGTGGAGGCGTCCGGCGAAGGCTCGCTCGCGAGCATCGACGCGGAGTTCGCCGGCCAGATGATCATCGGCGCGCTCGGCAAGGCCGTCGAGAAGGACGGCAAGAAGAACCTCGACGCGTCGCTGGAGAACTTCAAGGCGCTGGTCGCGTGACCGACGAGCGGTTCGATCCCGGCGGGCTCGGCAAGTGGACCGACGAGTCCCGGTTCGAGGTGACCCGTGAGCGGCTGATCGACTACGCGAAGGCCACCAACGACCCGATCCCGGCGCATCTCGCGGGTGACGTCGCGAGCCCGGTGTTCGCGATCGTGCCGGTGTTCGAGTCGCTGATGGAACCCGCGCTAGAGGTCGTTCCGGTCGGGCTGTTCGGCCGGATCGTGCACGGGGAACAGGAATTCCGGTTCCACCGGCCGATCCGGCCCGGCGACAAGCTCGTGTCGCGAGCGCGGATGACCGGCTACGAGGGCCTGTCGAACGGCACTCGCGGCACCATCCACCTCGAATGCCGGACCGAGGACGGCGACCTGGTCAACGAGCAGTACGTGACCTTGTTCGTGCGCGGTTTCGACACCGGTGACACGCGCGGCGAGCTCGGGCCGGAGCACAAGTTCGACGACGCGCTGCGCTCGCGGGCGCCGGTGGCGAAGGTGAACCAGCACGTCGACGACGACCAGACGTACCGCTACGCGCCTGCCGCCGGCGATCCGATGCCGATCCATCTAGACGAAGAGGTCGCGAAGGATTCGGGATTGCCGGGGATCATCGCGCACGGCTTGTGCACCATGGCGTTCACGTCGTGGGCGCTGCTGACCGAGGTCGCCGGGTCCGATGTGGACAGACTGAAGCGGTTCGCCGTCCGGTTCGCCAAGCCGGTGCTGCCCGGGCAGGACCTGACGACGAACATCTGGCGCGCGGGCGCCGGGAGCTACGCGTTCGAAACCACCGTCGGCGAAACCGTCGTGATCAAAGACGGTCTCGCGGAATTCGCGGAGTAGGAGCAAAGCCATGGGAGCACTCGACGGGCGGGTCGCCGTCATCACCGGCGCCGGACGCGGGATCGGCCGCGAGCACGCGCTGCTGTTCGCGGCCGAAGGCGCGAGCGTCGTGGTCAACGACCTTGGCGGGGCGAACGACGGAAGCGGGGCCGACGTCGGCCCGGCGCAGGAGGTCGTCGACGAGATCCGCGCGGCTGGCGGGAAGGCCGTGGCCAACACGGCCAACGTCGCCGACTGGGCGGGCGCGTCGGAACTGGTGACACAGGCGGTGGACGAGTTCGGCAGGCTCGACGTCGTCGTGAACAACGCCGGCATCCTGCGCGACGCTTTCCTTGCCGGGCTTGAGGAAGCACAGTGGGATTCCGTGATCGCGGTGCACCTCAAGGGGCACGCCGCGGTGCTGCGGCACGCGGCCGCGTACTGGAAGACCGCGAGCAAGGCCGGTGAGCCGGTCGCGGGTTCGGTGATCAACACCGCCTCGGCGTCCGGGACCACGCTGCCGAACGCGGGACAGGCGAACTACGGCGCGGCGAAGGCGGGGATCGCCGCGCTGACGCTGGTGGCCGCCGAGGAGCTGGAGCGGTACGGCGTGCGGGTCAACGCGATCGCGCCGATCGCGCGCACGCGGCTCACCCTGGCGACGCCGGGCATGGGCGCGATCTTCGCGCAGGAGGTCGAAGAAGGGGAGTTCGACGCGTTCTCCCCGGCCAACATTTCGCCACTGGTGGCTTATCTCGCCACCGAAAAATGCCCGCTCACCGGCAAGGTGTTCGCGGTGCAGGGCGGCGCGATCTCGGAACTCGCGGGCTGGCACGACGTGAAGGTGATCGAAACCGAGGAAGCCTGGTCGATCGACGACATCGCCGCGAGGCTGCCGTGATCGAGTGGTCCGAGACCGAACTGCTGATCCGGGACGCGATCCGCGAGTTCGTCGACAAGGAGATCCGGCCGCGGCTGGACGAGCTGGAAAGCGGGACGCTGCCGCCGTACGACCTCATCCGCAAGATGTTCGCGTCCTTCGGCATCGACGCGCTCGCGCGGGAATCGGTGACGAAGCTGCTGTCCAAGGAGCGCGGCTCCGGCTCTGGTGGTGGCGGTCTGGCTTTCGGCGGGCAGGAGGCGATGGCGCTCATCGCGGTGAGCGAGCTGGCCGGGGTCAGCCTCGGCATCGTCGCCTCGCTCGGGGTGAGCATCGGGCTGACCGCGCAGACGATTCTCACCAAGGGCACGCAGGCACAGAAGGAACGCTGGCTGCCCGGGCTGGCGACGTTCGAGAAGGTCGGCGCGTGGGCGATCACCGAACCCGACTCCGGCTCGGACGCTTTCGGCGGGATGAAGACGTCGGTGCGGCGCGACGGTGACGAGTACGTCCTCAATGGACAGAAGACGTTCATCACCAACGGGCCCTACGCCGACACGATCATCGTCTACGCGAAGCTCGACGACGGCTCGGCTGTGCGTGATCGCAAGGTGCTGACGTTCGTGCTCGACAAGGGCATGCCGGGGCTCACGCAGGGCAAGCCGTTCAAGAAGATGGGCATGATGTCCTCGCCGACCGGGGAGCTGTTCTTCAGCGACGTCCGGCTCGGGCGGGACAGGCTGCTCGGCGAGTCCGAGGCCGGTCGCGACGGTGACAGCAAGGCCGAGGTGAAGTCCGGGTTCGCCGTCGAGCGGGTCGGGGTCGCGGCGCTGGCGCTCGGGATCATCAACGAATGCCACCGGCTGTGCGTGGACTACGCGAAGAACCGGAAGCTGTGGGGCCAGGAGATCGGCCGGTTCCAGCTGATCCAGCTGAAGCTGGCGAAGATGGAGGTCGCGCGGATCAACGTGCAGAACATGGTGTTCCAGCTGATCGAGACGCTGCGCGCGGGCAAGATGCCGACGCTGGCCGAGGCTTCGGCGATGAAGCTGTATTCGTCGGAGGCGGCCACCGAGGTCGCGATGGAGGCCGTGCAGCTGTTCGGCGGGAACGGGTACATGGCGGAGTACCGGGTGGAGCAGCTGGCGCGGGACGCGAAGTCGCTGATGATCTACGCGGGGAGCAACGAGATCCAGGTGACGCACATCGCGAAGGGCCTGCTGGAGCGTCGCGTTTAGTCCTCTGAATGCGGTGGGCGCGGGCGCCGGGGGAGCAAGGGACCTTTGCTATCGCGTTGGGGGTCCGGGGGTGCCCGTCGCCCGCTGTCGACACATGTGCTCAGACGGTCGACACGCGGTGACTTGGATGGACGACACGCGTGACCAGACGGACGGCACGTGTGTCTGGATGGACGACACGTGTGATTGAGCGGACGACAAGCGTGTTTGGGGGCGGAACTCGCGTGACTGGAGGCGGGTCTCGCGTGACTGGAGGCGGAACTCGCGTGTTTGGGGGCGGAACTCGCGGCGGGGTTCGCCGCGGGGGTGTTCCGGTCCCAAGCACGCGAGTCTCGTGCTCGAGCACGCGTGATCCGCCCCCAAGCACGCGTGGGACGGGGTCAGTCGCGTTCGATGAGGTGACCGACGACCTCGGGGCCCGGGTGGGCGTGGCCGGAGCCGTCGCGCCGCACGTCGACTTCCGGCAGTTCCACCGGGTCACCGGTGCGCGAGGCACCGGCCGGACGCGGGCCGATCCAGCCGACGACCAGCCGCGTCTCACCCTTGAGGAACCGCTGTGCCCGGACACCGCCGGTCGCGCGACCCTTCGCCGGGTATTCGCTGAACGGCGTCACCTTCACGCTCGCGCCTGTCGCGGTGACGACCATCGGCTCGCCGTGTTCGGCGTCGTCGGTCCGGATCGCGCCGAAGAAGACCACTTCCGCCTCGCCGCGTACGACGATCCCGGCCATACCGCCGCCCTTGAGACCCTGCGGCCGCACCAGCGAAGCGGCGTAGCGCAGCAGTGACGCTTCGGACGACAGGAACGCCAGAGTCTCGTTGCCGTCGGTGAGCCAAGTGGCGCCGACGACCTCGTCGCCGTCCTTCAGGCTGATCACGTCGAACTCGTCCGAGCGGACCGGCCACTCCGGCGCGCACACCTTCACGACACCGTGTTTCGTGCCGAGCGCGAGACCCGGGGAGCCGGACGCCTGCTCGCCGAGCGGCGCCAGGCCGATGACGCGCTCGCCCTTCTCCAGCGGCACCAGTTCCTTCGCGGCCATCCCGCCGCGCAGCGACACGGTGCCCGCCTGCTCGGGCAGCACCGGCAGCGGCAGCACGTCGGTCTTGAACGCGCGGCCGCGGTTGGTCACCAGCAGCACCTGGCCGCGCGCGGTCGAGTGCACGACCGCGGACACCGAGTCGTGTTTGACGCGGCCGTTGCGGCGCCGCACTTCCGACGACTCCTCCGATTCCGCCGCCGTCCGCGCGACCAGCCCGGTGGCCGAAAGGATCACCTGGCACGGATCGTCGGCGACCTCCAGCGGACCCGACGGCTTCGACGCGGCGAGGACCTCCTTGAGGTCACCGTCGATCAGCGCGGTGCGGCGTTCGGTGGGGGAGTCCTTGGCGACCTTGGCCAGCTCGGCCGAGACGACCTTCTTCAGCACCGACTCGTCGTCGAGGATCTTCGACAGCTCGGCGATCTCGTCGCGCAGCTTGTCCTGCTCGGCTTCGAGCTCGATCCGGTCGTACTTCGTGAGCCGCCGCAGCGGGGTGTCGAGGATGTACGTGGCCTGGATCTCCGAGAGCTTGAACCGCTTCATCAGGCCGTCCTTCGCGGCCGCGGCGTTCTCGCTCTCGCGGATCAGCTTGATCACCTTGTCGATGTTGAGCAGGGCGATCAGCAGACCGTCGACCAGATGCAGGCGCTCTTCGCGCTTGCGGCGGCGGTAGCGCGTGCGGCGGGTGACGACCTCGTAGCGGTGGCTGAGGAAGACCTCCAGCAGCGCCTTGAGCCCCAGCGTCTGCGGCTGCCCGTCCACCAGGACCAGGTTGTTGATGCCGAAGGACTGCTCCAGCGGCGTCAGCCGGTACAGATCCGCCAGCAGCGCCTGCGGGTTCACACCGACCTTGCATTCGATGACCAGCCGCGTGCCGTTCTCACGGTCGGTGAGGTCCTTGACGTCGGCGATGCCGGTGAGCCGCTTGGACTTGTTGACCTCGTCGGTGATCTTCTCGATCACCTTCTCCGGGCCGACGCCGTACGGCAGTTCGGTGACGGTGATCGCCTGGCGGCCGCGGCTGCCCTCCAGCGGACCGGTCTCGGCGCTGGCGCGCATGCGCACCACGCCACGGCCGGTCTCGTACGCGCGGCGGACCTCGTCCAGTCCCAGCAGTGAACCACCGGTCGGCAGATCCGGGCCGGGGACGAACTCCATCAGCTTGTCGAGGGTGGCGTTCGGGTGGTTGATCAGCCACCGCGCCGCCCCGATGACCTCGGTCAGGTTGTGCGGGATCATGTTGGTCGCCATCCCGACCGCGATCCCGGAAGTGCCGTTGACCAGCAGGTTCGGGAACGCGGCTGGCAGCACCGACGGCTCTTCGAGCGAACCGTCGTAGTTCGGCCGGAAGTCGACGGTGTCCTCGCCGAGTTCGCCGACCAGCAGCATCGCCTCCGGGGACAGCCGCGCCTCGGTGTACCGCGAGGCGGCCGGGCCGTCGTCGGGGGAGCCGAAGTTGCCGTGCCCGTCGACCAGCGGGACGTTGAGCGAGAAGTCCTGCGCGAGCCGGACCATGGCGTCGTAGATCGCCGTGTCGCCGTGCGGGTGGTACTTGCCCATCACGTCGCCGACCACGCGGGACGACTTCACGTACGCGTGCGTCGGCCGGTAGCCGTTCTCGTTCATCGAGTACATGATCCGGCGGTGCACCGGCTTCAGCCCGTCCCGCGCGTCCGGGAGCGCCCGCGAGTGGATGACCGAGTAGGCGTACTCCAGGTACGAATCCTCGATCTCCGTCTTCAGCGAGTTGTCGAAGACGTTCGCGCCGGGCTGGTCGAACGCTGACGGGTCGACCTTGGTGGTGGTGCCCTTACGGCGTGCCATTGCTCAAAGCTCCTTGAATAGCAACGAAATCAGGCGTCGATGGCTTCGCGGTCGACCCGGTCGGAGGATTCGACCAGCCAGTTGCGGCGTGGCTCGACCTTCTCGCCCATCAACAGCTCCAGTGCGTTCTCCGCGGCTTCGACGTCGTCGAGGGTGATCCGGCGGACCGAGCGGGTGGCGGGGTTCATCGTGGTGTCCCACAGTTCGTCGGCGTCCATCTCGCCGAGGCCCTTGAACCGCGGCACCGGGGTGACGATCTGCTTGCCCGCCCGCTCCAGCGCCGCGAACTTGGTCTCCATCTCCTTCTGGGTGAAGGTGAAGTGGGTCTCCGGGTTACGGCCCTTGGTGACCAGTTTGTGCAGCGGCGGCATGGCGGCGTACAGCCTGCCGTCCTCGATCACCGGCCGCATGTACTTGGCGAACAGCGTGATCAGCAACGTCCGGATGTGCGAACCGTCGACGTCCGCGTCGGCCATCAGGATCACCCGGCCGTAGCGCATGGTCGACAGGTCGAACGTGCGCCCGCTGCCCGCGCCGAGCACCTGCACGATCGAGGCGATCTCGGCGTTCTTCAAGGTGTCGCCGAGCGACGCCTTCTGGACGTTGAGGATCTTGCCGCGCAAGGGAAGCAGTGCCTGGTACTCCGACACGCGCGCCATCCGCGCCGAACCGAGCGCGCTGTCACCCTCGACGAGGAACAGCTCACTGCGGGAGACGCCGGTGGTGCGGCAGTCGACCAGCTTCGGCGGCATGGCCGCGCCTTCGAGGGCGGTCTTGCGCCGGGCGGCGTCCTTCTGCTGCTTCTGGGTGAGCCGGACGCGTGCCGCGTCGACCACCTTCTGCAGCACGATCTTCGCCTCGGACTTGGTCTTGCGCTCCTCTGTCCAGGCGCGGATGTGCTTGTCGACGATGCCCTGGATGACGCGGGTGATGCCGGCGGTGGACAGCTCGTCCTTGGTCTGCGAGGTGAACTGCGGCTCCGGCAGCCGGACGTGGACGACCGCCGTCATGCCTTCGAGGACGTCCTCGACGGTCGGCATGTCCTCCTTGGGCTTCAGCAGCCCGCGGGTCTTGGAAATGGCGTCCTGCAAGGCTTTCAGCACCGCGCGATCGAAGCCGCGGCGGTGCGTGCCGCCGTGCACGTTGCGGATGGTGTTGGTGAAGCATTCCACGGTGCGCTCGTAGCCGGTGCCCCAGCGGAGTGCGACCTCGATCTCCGCGTGACGCTCCACATTGGACTGCATGACACCGCTGGCGTCGGCGGCGTTCTCCTTGTACGTGCCCTCGCCGTTGATGATCAGCGTGCCGCAGACGGGTTTTTCGCTGTCCGGGGCGAGGAAGTCGACCATGTCGGCGAGGCCGTTGGGGAAGTGGAAGGTCTCTTCGCTGATCGAGTCGTCGACGGCCGTGCGCAGCACGTACGTGACGCCGGGGACCAGGAACGCGGTGTTGCGCATCTTCGCGCGGACGCCCTCGACGTCGAGCGCGGCGCCGCTCTCGAAGTAGCGCGAGTCGTACCAGTACCGGATCGAGGTGCCGGAGCGCTCGCCGCGCTTCATCTTGCCGGTGACGTTCAGCCCGGACCGGCGGGTGAACTTGGCCTTCGGGCCGGGCCCGTCGAAGACACCGGGCACGCCGTGCGCGAACGACATCTGGTGGACCTTGCCGCTCTGCTTCACCGTGACGTCGAAGCGGTGCGACAGCGCGTTCACCGCCGAAGCGCCGACGCCGTGCAGACCACCGGAGGTCTTGTAGCCGGATCCGCCGAACTTGCCGCCGGCGTGCAGCCTGGTCAGCACCAGCTCGACACCGGACAAACCGGATTTCGCGTGCGTGCCGGTGGGGATGCCACGGCCGTCGTCGTCGACCTGGACACTGCCGTCGGCGTGCAGGGTGACCACGATCTTCGCGGCGTGACCCGCCACACCTTCATCGGTCGAGTTGTCCACGACCTCGGAGAACAGGTGGTTGATACCGCGGCTGTCGGTGGAGCCGATGTACATCCCGGGGCGCTTGCGGACCGCTTCCAGACCCTCGAGATGCGTCAGGTCGTCGGCCCCGTACAGGGTCTCAGCAGTCACTGGGTACTTCTCCTGGAGTCGTGGCTCGCGAACTAGCTCGTGACGGTGGCGTTCAACGCGACACCGTACTGGAGGATATCCGTCCCCTCCGACAGCTTCCTCTTCCGAAGCCTCCGGTGTGGCGGACCACGCCGTCCCGGTGGCCGGGTCACGGCTGGGGAAAGCGACTTCCTCAAGGCTTGGATGAGGCGTTATCGTTTCCGGTGTCACAGGGTGACGGGGGGAAGAAGGTGGCCGTCGGAACCGGTCCCACGCGCGTCTCGACCGCACAACGCGTCGTGAGTCTCTGGTATTTCGTGGTGGTCATCGGCTCGCTCGGGCTGCTCGCGCCGCTACCGTTCGTGCACGCGGCGATCCGGCTGCGCCGCACGTTCGTGGTGCTGTACGTGTTCCTCTACGGCGGGGTCTCCTACGGGCTGCTTTACCTGCTCTCCCGCGAGGAGGCGGACGGTTCGGTCGAGACGGTCATGGCCCTCTCGTGGTTCTTCGGCACGATCCTGTTGATCACCGTGTCCTGCGTCCACCTCGCGCTGCTGCGGAAGAAGATCCTCTACCCGCCGCCGACGGCGTGGGTCGAGTCCGGCATGCACTGCGGGCTGTTCTCGATCGACATCGCCGGATTCGGCCAGGTCGGTCGCAGCAGCGAGATCTTCGTCCAGGTCCGGCGGATGCTCTTCGGCCTGCTGGCCAATGCCTTCGAGACCAGCGGGATCGCCTGGGAAGCCTGCCTGAAACGCGACACCGGGGACGGCATGATCGTCGTGGTCCCGCCGCATTTCCCGAAGTTCCGCCTGGTGTACCCGTTGGTCTCCCGGCTGACCGCCGAACTCGCCCGGCACAACGTCGTCACCGAGTCCGGCCTGCGGATCCGGGTGCGGGTGGCGATCCACGCCGGCGAGGTCACGCTCGACGAGTACGGCGTCACGGGGCGGCCGAAGGTGCTGCTCGCCCGGCTGCTCGATTCGCGGGTGCTGCGGGACGCGCTCGCCGAGGCACCGGACGAGTCGCCCGTGGTGGTGCTCGTCTCGGACCGGTTCCACGAGGACGTCCAGGACCAGGGCGGCCCCGGTCTCGACACGATGAGCTACCGGCAGGTGCTCGTGCACGAGAAGGAGACCGAGGTCCGCGCCTGGCTGCACGTCCCGGATCCGGTGTTCAGAGCGCTGCCGTGAGGACCTCCAGTGCGCTGTGCTGCCGGGCGGCGTCGATCTTGTCGACCGGTCCCGCCCAGCGCAGGCCGTGCTGATCGAGCGACGTGCGGTTGTTCGCGATCGTCGCGTTCGCTTGGCGGGTCAGGTAAGCGCGGTACGGCCTGCCCGCCAGCGCGCGGTCCAGCTCGCCGAGGCCGCGGGCGTACGCGCCCTTGAACGACGGCCCGTCGGCGCCGCAGTCGCCGGACTCGCACGGGTCGCGCAGAATCCCGTTCGAGTGAAGCTGCGAGGTCGTGGTGGAGGCGTCCGCGAGCCGGCGGGCGCGGGTGAGCAGGGCGGCGTCACCGGTCGCGCGGTTCAATTCGACCAGCGCGCCGAGGACGATGCCCTGGTTGTAACTCCAGACGGCCTGCCCGTTGTTGACGCAGGAGGCGTTCAGCCCGTCGTTGACCAGGTCGCTCCCGTTGATCATGCCGCTCGCGCGGAACCAGTCCCAGACCTCGCGGGCCCGCATGAGCTGGACCGTGTCGCCGGGGAGCCGGTTGTGCAGTGACGCGGCGACCTTGACGTACAGCTCGTTGGTGACGGCGTTCTTGTACGTCTTCGCGGTCGACCACCAGAGGCCGCCGCCGCAGGTCCCGTCGCGGTAGGAGTACATGTAGTCCGCCGCGATGACGGCGGTGTCGAGGTAGCGGCGGTCCTTGGTCAGGTCGTAGGCGCGGATCCAGGCCAGCGCCCACCAGCCGGTGTCGTCGATGTATTCGTTGGTGAAGTTGTTCCCGCGGTTGCGGTCGAAGGTGTTGCCGATGGCGTAGTGGTAGTTCCGCGAGCCGGTTCGGGTGCTGTAGTCGAGGATCGCGGTGAGCGCGTTGGCCGAGTTCCACCAGCCCGTGGTCTGCCAGAGGCCGGTGCCGTTGTCGTAGAACTGCATGAGCGCGGTGGCGGCGGCTTCGGCACGGTCGTTCGCGGCGACCGTGGTGCGGAACCACGGCGTACAGGCGATTTCCGGCCGGTTGCCCGCCTTCCCGCAGGCTCGCAGGGCGCCGAAGCGGTGGGCGCCGGGATCGTCCACGTTGTACATGAGGGTCCGCCAGCCGCGTTGTCCGGCGGGGATCTTCGTGTCGCCGATGCGGCTGTCGCCGGACCAGGTGCGGCCGCCGTCGAAGGAGCGGTCGAGCCAGAGTTCGTCGCCGGGGTCGCCGTCGGCGATGCTGCCCCAGCCCATGTCGTCGCCGTCGGACAGGTGCAGCGTGATGCCGCGGCCCCAGACCGTCGCCGTGCCGGGTCTTCTGTCGCCGACGGCCAGCGCGGGATCGCGGCTGTCGCAGTACTTGGCGCAGATCGTCGCCGAGACGGTGGGTTCGGGAGTGGTGGTGGCCGGCGTGAGAGCGAATGTCAACGTTGTCACAAGCAGGGAAGCGATCCACATGGATCCGAGTGTGAGGGCGGCCACTTTCCGGGCCGATCAAGTCACCCTTTCGGCCTGCGTCGATGGTCTGGAATACTTCTTGCGCGCGTGAGGTTGAACGCTCAAGCAACAACAACCCGGCTTAGGGAGCAGGTCATGCAGTTCGGAATCTTCACGGTGGGCGATGTGACGACCGACCCGACCACCGGGGAGGCGCCCAGCGAGTACGAGCGGATCAAGGCGATGGTGCGGATCGCGCTCAAGGCCGAAGAGGTCGGCCTCGACGTCTTCGCGACCGGCGAGCACCACAACCCGCCCTTCGTGCCTTCGTCGCCGACGACGATGCTCGGCTACATCGCCGCGCGGACGTCGAAACTCATCCTTTCCACCTCGACCACGCTGATCACCACGAACGACCCGGTGAAGATCGCCGAGGACTTCGCGATGTTGCAGCACCTCGCCGACGGCCGCGTCGACCTGATGATGGGCCGCGGCAACACCGGCCCGGTGTACCCGTGGTTCGGGCAGGACATCCGCCAGGGAATCCCCCTCGCGATCGAGAACTACCACCTGCTGCACCGGTTGTGGCGCGAGGACGTGGTCAGCTGGTCCGGCAAGTTCCGGACGCCGCTGCAGGAGTTCACCTCGACCCCGCGGCCGCTCGACGGTGTCCCGCCGTTCGTCTGGCACGGTTCGATCCGCAGCCCGGAGATCGCGGAACAGGCCGCCTACTACGGCGACGGGTTCTTCGCCAACCACATCTTCTGGCCGAAGGAGCACTTCCAGTCGCTCATCAACCTGTACCGCGAGCGGTACGAGCACTACGGGCACGGCAAGGCGGACCAGGCGATCGTCGGACTCGGCGGCCAGGTCTTCCTGCGGCCGAAGTCGCAGGACGCGGTGCGGGAATTCCGGCCGTACTTCGACAACGCGCCGGTGTACGGGCACGGGCCGTCGCTGGAGGAGTTCACCGAGCAGACGCCGCTGACCGTCGGCAGCCCGCAAGAGGTGATCGACAAGACGCTGAGCTTCCGCGAGCACTTCGGCGACTACCAGCGTCAGCTGTTCCTGATGGACCACGCCGGCCTGCCGCTGAAGACCGTGCTGGAACAGCTCGACCTGCTGGGCGAGCACGTGATCCCGGTGCTGCGTAAGGAACTTGACGCGCTTCGCCCGGCGCACGTGCCTGAGGCTCCTACGCACGCTTCGCTTCTTTCGGCGGCTTCTGTGTCTTCGGAGGTGACGGTATGACGACGATCGCTGTCGTGACCGCGGGGTTGAGCCAGCCGTCTTCGACGCGGCTGCTCGCCGACAAACTCGCCGCGGCGGTTTCTTCCGCGCTGCCGGACGTGAAGATCGAGGTGGTCGAACTCCGCGACCTGGCCATCGACGTCACGAAGAACATGCTGACCGGGTTTCCTTCCCCGGCGCTGCGCGCGGCCATCGACACGGTGACCGCCGCGGACGGCCTGATCGCCGTGACGCCGGTGTTCACCGCGTCGTACAGCGGGCTGTTCAAGTCGTTCTTCGACGTGCTGGACCAGAAGGCGCTCGACGGGAAGCCGGTGCTGATCGGCGCCACGGGCGGCACCGAACGGCACTCGCTGGTGCTCGACTTCGCGCTGCGCCCGCTCTTCGCCTACCTTCGCGCGGAGCCTGTCGCGACTGCGGTGTACGCCGCTTCGTCGGACTGGGCTTCTCCGGGGGATCTCGATACGCGGGCTTCGCGGGCGGGGCGGGAGTTCGCCGCGCGGCTGTCGTCTTCGCCGGTCGCGCCGGTGAGCAGCGGTTTCGTGCCGTTCGAGCAGCTGCTGACCGGCGGGGAGTGAGCAAGGGACCTTTGCTATCACTTGCCTAGGGATGCGCGGTGAAGGTGGGGAAAGGCCCTTACTTGTCGCTCACTGATGTCATGAGGGGTCCCCTTAGGACGAAATTCGTCTCAAGGGGACCCCTCATGACACGACGTGCGGGCCGGGGGCTTCAGGGGGTCGGCCAGATCGGCCGGATCTCGATGGTCGCGAACTTCGTGACCGGATGCTTCGCCGCGACCTCGATCGCCTCGTCGAGATCGGCGCAGTCGATCAGGTCGTAGCCGAGGATCTGTTCCTTCGTCTCCGCGAACGGCCCGTCCGAGACGAGCAGGTCGCCGTCGCGGTGGCGCACGGTGGTCGCGGTGGCCGCCGACCGGAGCCTGCTGCCGGACAGCCGTACCCCGCGAGCGGTCATCTCGTCGACCCAGGCCTGCGTCTTCTCGTCGAGCGGGACGTCGCTGTCGTCCGCGCCGGGGTAAGGGGTCCCGCAGATCAGCAACAGGTAGCGCATCAGTCCTCCATCGGCTCGGCTTCTTCGCCTGCGTTCCACCCAACGACGAACGACTTCCCCGGGAACCGACAGGCCCCGCGAAGAGTTTTCAGATCGGGCGGGACCAGCGCGTTCCCGGCACAATCGGGCAGAGGAACGACGGCGAGGAGAAGACGTGGGCATCGGAAAACCCGTGAAGCAGGTCCTGATCCTCATCGCGGGCGTCATCCTCCTGCTGGTCGGCATCGCGCTCCTCGTGCTGCCCGGGCCGGGTCTGCTGCTGGTGCTCGCGGGGCTGCTCGTGCTGGCTTCGGAGTTCCCGGCGGTGGAGAAATACGTCGACCCCATCCGCGACAGGGCGATGAAGGCGGCCGAGGACAGCGTTTCGTCTCCGCTGCGGATCGCGGGTTCCGTGCTGGCCGGGCTGTGCCTGCTCGCCGCGGGCGTCGTCTGGGGCCTCGTGCCCGGGCTGCCGCTCGCCGGCTGGAGCACCGGTTCGAGCCTGATCCTGTCCGGGCTCATCCTGTTCGCGCTGCTGATCTGGAGCTACAAGCGAGTGCAGGCCAAGAGGGCCGCGAACGCCGAATAACAGCCGGGTGGTCTGGTACCGTGCGGCGCGTGTCCCCCGACTTCCAGCGCGCCCGGCGGCCGGAACAGGTGGAAGCCCGGCGCACGGCGATCCTCGGGGTGGCGCGTGAACTCCTGGCCGAGCGGCCCGTCTCCCGGATCAGCCTGCGAGAACTGAGTGACCGCGTCGGCCTGGCGAAGTCGAACGTGCTGCGGTACTTCGACAGCCGCGAGGCGATCTTCCTGGAAGTCCTCGACTCGGTCTGGGTCGCGTGGCTCGACGAGCTCGAAGCCGAGCTGGACGCGCTCGGGGACCTTGATTACGAACGCGTCGCCGCCATCATCGCGACGTCGATCTCGCGGCAGCGCCTGCTCTGCGAGCTGATCAGCACGATGGCCGCCGTGCTCGAACGCAACATCTCCGTGGAGACCGCCCGGACCTTCAAGACCCGGGCGGCCGGGCGGACCGAACGGCTCGCCGACGTCGTCCGCGCCCAGGTCCCGTTGGACGCCGAAGCGGCCGGGCACTTCGCGAAGGCCGTCTTCATCCTCGTCGCGGGGCTGTGGCCTTACGCGAACCCGGGGGAGGCCGTGGCGACGGTCCTGGCCGAACGGGGAGCGCCCGCCGGCCGCGAGATGTTCGTCGACGGGCTGACCGAGGGACTGGCGAACCAGCTGGTCGGCCTCGCTGTTCGCGCAGGTCAGAGCCTCGGGTGACAGCAAAGGTCCCTTGCTCCCTTCCCGCACGAGCCGGACCGGCCGGAGCTGCTTAAGGTGAGCGGAACCCACTCGTACAAGGAGCGATCATGAGCCCAGGCGGCACCCACACCCTCGGCGATCTCACCGTGAGCCGGATGGGCTACGGAGCCATGCGGCTGTCCGGCCCCGGCATCTGGGGCCCGCCGGACGATCGCGACGCCGCGATCGCCGTCCTCCGCGAGGCCGTCGAGCTGGGCGTGACCCACATCGACACCAGCGACTTCTACGGCCCGCACACGACCAACGAGCTGATCCGCGAGGCACTGCACCCGTACGCGGACAGCCTGCACCTCGTCACGAAGGTCGGCGCGAAGCGGACTCCGGACAAGGGCTGGCCCGCGGCGCTCTCGCGCGAGGAGCTGACCTCCGCGGTCCACGACAACCTCCGCAACCTCGGCGTCGACGTGCTCGACGTCGTCAACCTGCGGCTCGCGGGGGAGCACGGGGTCTTCCCGATCCCGGTCTCGATCACGGAGCCGTTCGAGGTCCTCGCCGAGCTCCAGCAGCAGGGCCTGATCCGGCACCTCGGCCTCAGCCACGTTTCGGCGGAGCAGGTCAAGGAAGCCCGCTCGATCGCGCCGGTCGTCTGTGTGCAGAACGAGTACAACGTGGCGAACCGTGCCAACGACGGTCTTCTCGACGCGCTCGCGGCCATCAACATCCCGTTCGTGCCGTACTTCCCGCTCGGCGGGTTCACGCCGTTGCAGTCCGGTGTGCTCGACGACTGTGCCCGCCGGGTCGACGCGACGCCGATGCAGGTCGCGCTCGCGTGGCTGCTCCGGCGGTCGCCGAACATCCTGCTGATCCCGGGGACGTCGTCGGTGTCGCACCTGCGTGAGAACGTCGCCGCCGCGGACCTGGAACTGCCCGCGGACGTCGTCGCGGACCTCGACGCCCTCGCCTAGCGGTCCGTGAAGGCCTGAGGGTCAGGGCCCCGCCAAAGTCGCTTCTCCGCTGGTCAAGGAGGTTGTGAAAGCCACTTTCGCAACGTTGAAGGTTGCGAAAGTGGCTTTCGCGACACGGCGCACCCCGACACCACCCACGCACAGTGTCGGGTCGTTGTGGCCGGCGAGATCGTGACCTGTCACTCAGGGTGAGGGGTGTGTGGAAATAGGGACGTTGAATGTCCCTATTTCCACACACCCAGGGGCTTATCAGGCCCCCATGGGGTGGTGTGCCGGGCGGTGACGCGGGGCTGTGTGGTTTTGATTGGGTCCAAACC
>NZ_JBHXJK010000147.1:0-19400 GCF_042723255.1 Amycolatopsis thailandensis | reverse complement strand
CTGACGGCACGGGCGGATGCGCCCGAGTACGACCCGGTACGAGGCCGATCCGCCCGCACCGCCAGGAGCCACCTGGATCACGAAGCCCATCGAACCGACTTGTGAAACACGCCCTAAGAGGCCGCGGGCTCGGCTTCGAAGTCCATGGCGTCCACGGCGTGCACCGCGTCGAGGAGTTCGACCACCGTCGGATCGTCGACGGCCTCCTTGATGCATTGCCACAACTGAAGATTCGCCAGCGCCCACCGGGAGTAGTTCTCCGCGGCCTTGGGGTTGTAGAAGTAATAGCCGCTGTCGTGGACGTCGCGTTGTTCGCCGACGATCTTGTGCGCCAGCTCGCGGAGGCTCAACCCGTTCTCCCGCAGATAACGGTGGGCGAGTACGACGGGCGTCACCGGCAGCGCCTTGAACAGCGTGTCGGCGTCGCTCAAGGCTTGGGCCTCGAGCGAGATGTGCCGGCCTCTGGTGGCCATTTCGGCTTCGTCGACGAGTTCGTCGATCCACCGGGCGACGCTTTCCTCGACCCCGCATTCCCGCAGGATGCCCATGCGGAGGTCTCGTCCGGCGGCCGCGGGGGAGTTCTGGAGCACGATGTAGTTCACGTCGTGCACCAGTGCCGCCACCTCGACGACGGTGCGATCCGCACCGTTGTGCTCGGCGAACCCCGCGGCCTTTGCCCGGACGAAACTCACATGGTGCCAGCCGTGGAACTGCAGTTTGTCCGCATAGCGCCAGCAAAGTTGCCGGACGCGCTGCTCGACGGCGTCGATGGTCTGGGAAGGAATCGTGCTCTTTCGCGCGCGCATACACCTCTCCGATCCCGTTTACAGACGGGTGGAGTAATGGTATGCGCCTTCGACGGCGGTGTGTAGTTAGATGCGTCCGGCCAGGTCCCCCAATCGGACCTCCACCGGAACGTGACGATGGCCTATTCCGGTCTTCGGGTCATAGGAGAGACTGAAGTCGCTTACGGGGCGTGATTTCACCAAAAACGTCATAGTCCCTTCGGTGGCTTCGGGAATCCGATGGAACTCGTCCGCGTACATGACGCCTACCGACCCCGTCTGACACAGCGTGCTACGTCGTAACCGAACCGATGTGATCAATCCGGAAATCTGGTCGCGCAGGGTCGAATACCGCTCGTGGACGTAGTCGCCACGGAGAAGCGTGGTGCAGAAGTGATATCTGTGGTTGTGCACGGAATCGGCGTAGCCCTCGCGCCAGTCCTGCGGTGCCTTGTATTCGTGCAACCAGACCGAAAAGGGATCTGTCGGGCAATCGAGCAGGCACCAGGCGAAATGGGTGGTGGTCTCCCGGGACCGTTCGAGTACCGCGCTCGCCTCGTCCGGGCTCAGCGAATCCAGGTGCCGGCGGAGGTCGTCGCGCAGGTCGGGTCTTGAGGTCCAGTCCCGGAAGATCTCGTCGACGATCTGCCAGTGCTGCGCCAGTGGCAGGTCCGTGGTCCGGAGCAGCGCGGAGAGCCGGGTGAGGGGGGACAAGCGAGTGAGCAACATCAGCTCCTCAAATCTAGTGCTCTGCGACGCCGAGAGGTCAGGGGTTCAACTCGGCTAGTTCGGTGAACTCCTTCCGGAAGGCGTGGAATTTCCCTTCCAGTTCCAGGAAGTTCTCTTCGGAAAGTGGAGAGCCGGTGATCTTTTCGTACAGGGCGAGGAAATCCGTCCTCGTCGTGGTGGTGGAGATCCGGAAGTGCCGTCCGGAACGGGACTGGGACACGCGCAGGAACTCGGAGCGTTCCTTGTTGTACAGAAAGGAACCTTCGCTGAACCGCAGCGTTCGCGGATACAGCGTGGTCGCACCGCGGATGTCGCTGTACAAGGTCACCCAGACGCTCTCGTCGAACACTTCGAGCCGGTCCAGCGGCGGATCGGCGACGACGGTGATGTCCACCAGCGAGCAGCGGCCGCGGGCCAGGAACAGCCCGACCAGTCCGATGCTGATCTCGTCGTCGAGCCTGGCCTGGATCGTCTCGTAGTCCATTCCCGCTTCTTCGCTGCGAAGGAGATAGCGCGCCCTGCCACTGATGGCGCCTTCGTCGCGCGGGTCGGCGATGACCACGCGAAGCTCTCTTTCGGTGCGGGACAACAGCAAACGGGCCGCGGCATGCCTGCCGGAGAACCCGCGGAAGAAGTAGTGCCGGGTCACGTCGAGGTCTTCGGTGAGGATCCGGTTGAACATCGGATCCGGCTCGGTGGTCGCCTCGAAGACGTGGGTGGGGAAGAATTCCTTGTTGAGCGAACGGTATTCGGCACTGAGCGCTTCCAGCGCACGGCGGCTTTCCTCGATCACCGGGGTCACCATCGCGCGTTGCGACGCGGTGGCGGTGATCAGGGTCTGACCGAAGCCGACCACCGCGGAGATCAGGGTGCCGGTGCCCAGTGAAGTGAGCAGCGTCTTTCCTGCGCCGGGATCCATCATGCTGGAGATCCACAGGCTGAGGCCCGCGACGACGACCAGAACGGTGAGCAGCAGGCTTGTCCTGGTCCAGAAGATCTCTTGCAGTGGGGTACGGCGGAGCCGGTCGGCTTCCGCGGGCACGGGGTTCACCTCCTTGATCCGCACTCGAACGGACGAACGCATTGCGTATCTGTTCGAGTGCGGGGAGTTACTCTACGCGCATCGTGACAATGTCGAAATAAGAAATTCGGGGGAAAGGTACCAACAGCGAACGTAACGCACGGCTATACCCTATTCGCTGCCGAGGTTTCGCCGGAACACGGAAAAACCGCTCACGGAGAGTGCGGAAGGATCCCCTCGTACCAAGCGGGTCCGGGCGTCGCCATCGACAGTGTTTCGATGACGGCCGAAGATGGTGTGCTGTAGACCGTGGGGAAGTCGATCTCGCCCTTGGCGGGGTCCAGGGTCCACGCGAGCCGCTCGTCCTCCGGAGAATTCTGTTGTAAGAAAGGAAAATGAGCGTCCGCGCCGTTTTTGTTGCCCCTCGGGTCGAGTCGGATCCACCGGTCCAGACCAGCCAGGTACACGCCGTTGAGCCCGTGCAGAACGCCGATCCGCTGGTAACAGAACCCGGCCGGGATGCCTTGACTGCGCAGCAAAGCCGCCAGCAGATGGGCCTTCGCGTAGCAGAGGCCGACTCGCTCGCTTAGCACCTCTGAGGCCATAAGGGTGATCCGGGGATCGGCGGCGTCCACCGTATGGGCGATCTCGTCGCGCACGAAGTGAAACATCGAACGAATCACGTCGACTTCGGTGCCGCCGGTCGGTGACAGTCCGTCAGCCGTTTCGCGGATCAGCGGATGATCGTGATCGATCACCGTGTCGGCGACGAGATAATCTTCGAGCCGCTCGGTTTCGATCTTCAGCGGTATTTTCACGCGGCTCCGTTCAACACGGTGTCGACGGCTTCTTCGAGAAATTTCGGGCCCGCTTCGCCGCCGCGCAGCAGCAGCCGGAACCAGATCGCCCCCGCGAGCAGATCCATCACGAGCACCGGATCGACGTCGTCGCGCAGTTCGCCCCTCGCGACCGCGCGTTCGAAGATCGGCTCCTCGCGAGCCATGCGGTCGGCGAAGAAACTCCGCGCGACCTCGCCGAGTTCCGGACGGCGCGGCCCGGCGGTCAGGGTCGCGACGACGGCGGGCGAGGTGCGCTCGGAGGTCAGCAACCGGAGGATGTGCGTGGCCACGGCGAGAAGATCGCCGCGCAGGCTGCCGGTGTCCGGTGCGTCGAGCGCGAACAGTCCCGAATCGCGCAGCGCCGCGGCCAGGAGCGCGTCCTTGGATGGCCACCATCGGTACAGCGTCGTCTTGTTGACACCGGACCGGGCGGCGACGGCCTCGATGGCGAGCTTGTCGTAGCCGTGCTCGGCCAGTAGTTCGAGGGTGGCGGCGAAGATCGCCTCGGCCTTGCGCGGACCGTTCTGCGTGCTCACGGCCCGAGATTACAACGCACCGTTGCGTTGCGTCCAAAGCGAGCGTACTTTGCAACGCAACGGTGCGTTGCATTCAGGAGGTAGCCCATGGTCCCCGTCGTCTTCGTCCACGGCATCCGGCTCAGCGGTGCCGCTTGGTCGGAACAACTCGAACTGCTGGGCCGTCCCGCGAAAGCGGTCGATCTTCCAGGCCACGGCAGCCGCCGGGGCGAACGCTTCACCCTGGACGGCGCGGTGGACGCCGTCGCCGGAGCGGTCGAAGAGCCCGCCCTGGTCGTCGGGCACTCCCTCGGCGGGTACATCGCGATCGCCGCGGCCGCGAGACACCCGGAAAGCGTGGCCGGACTCGTCGTCGCGGGCTCGACCTACCTGCCCGGCAAGACGCTGGAGACACCCTTCCGTCTCGCGCACCGTCTCCTCATGCGGCTCCCGGACCGGGGAGAAGGGGTCAGCCGCCGTCAATTCCGGGCCGCGCTGCCGCCGAAGCTCGCCGAAGCCGTGATCGGCGGCGGCATCGCGACCGAGGTGATCCCGGACGTCGCCAAGGCCCTCGCCGGCTTCGACGTGCTCGCGGAACTCGGCACCTATCCGGGGCCGACCTGGCTGATCAACGGCTCACGCGACCACTTCCGCCGCCACGAACGCCGCTTTCTCGACGCCTGCGCCGACGGAAGGCTGATCAACGTCCCGAAGGCCGGGCACTACCTCCCGATGGTGCGCGGCAAGGAGTTCGCTCAGCTGGTGCTCGACGCGGCTCGCAGCCTGTCGATCTCCGCCGTCAGCTCCGAACGCAGTGAGTCGTGCTGAGGGCCCAGCGCGGCAGTCCAGTTTTCGACCGGATAGAGCCAGACCGGCCGCCCGACGACGTCCGCCGGTTCCCAGTCGTAGCGCGGCCAGACGTGCGCGTGGAGGAAGGGATCCGTGTTGCCGAGGATCTCCAGGTTCACCCGGCGGAAGCCGGGATCCCTTCGCGCGCAGACGTTTTCGACCGCTTCGCCGAGCAGCTCCAAGTCCGACAGGAACTCCAGCCGTCGCGGCCGCGGCAAATCGGTCAGCCTTCCGGCGGAGGGGGAATCGGTGAGCAGGACGCAGTAGCCCGGAAGGAACTGCGTATCGCCGATCACCGCGAAGCCCGCTTCCAATCGCCGCAGCACTGTCGGGTTCTCACCGCGCAGGGCCGAGCCGATGCGATCCCGCTTCCAGCCGTCGGTCATGCGCCCCAAGCTAGCCGACCGGCAGGAGCGAGCCCTCCGCGTTGGTCACGAGCTGGGCCGCCAGCCGGACCGGTCCGGGATGTGGAGCCAGGACGATCGAAGCGAACGGAGTGGTCGTGTCGCCCGCGCGACCCGTGTAGTTGGTCTGCAGGTGCACGCTGATGTGCACGTTCCGGTCAGCGGGGATCTCGAACGTTACGGAGCCCCACGAGACCACGTACTGTCGCCCGTCGATGCTCGCGATGGGCGCGAAAATCCGCGCCTCGCGGACTAGCGGGATGTCGATGGTCAGCAGGCGGCGCGGGCCGTCGTGGTTGTCGACATACGGGATCACCCCGGGCTGGCGGGCCAGGTCGGTCATTCTCGGGCTCCCTCAGAACTGGTAGTAGAGGAACGGGCTGAAGGTGCCGGTCGCGATCAGGATGGCCGCGTACACCAGCCCGACGGTCATCACGCCGATCCGCAGCGCCGTCGCGGGGCGGCTGCGCGAGGACTCCAGCAGCGGCCCGGTCACCGGATGCGCGGGCAGGAACACGATCGCCAGCGCGCACAGCAGGATGAGCAGCCGCTGGTTGGTCACCGCGCTTTCGACGACGTCGGTGAGGCCGGTGAAGTCCGGCAGCACCATGTGCCCGATCATGCCGAGCGCGTGCGGCAGGTCCTTGGCGCGGAAGAACACCCAGCCGAAGACCACGAGCACGAGCGTCAGCGCGCGGCGGCCGATGCGGGCCGCTTGGGTCTTCGGGGTGACGTCGTAGCCGAAAGCGCGTTCCACGATCAGCAGCGCGCCGTGGTAGACGCCCCAGATCAGGAACGTCCACTGCGCGCCGTGCCAGAACCCGGTCAGCACGAACACGACGCACAGGTTCCGGTACGTGTGCCCGGCGCCGGTGCGGTTGCCGCCCAGCGGGATGTAGACGTAGTCGCGGAACCAGCGCGAAAGCGACATGTGCCAGCGCCGCCAGAACTCGGTGATGGTCACCGACGAATACGGCCGCGCGAAGTTCTCGGGGAGCCGGAAGCCGAGCATCCTCCCGAGCCCGATCGCCATGTCGGAGTACCCGGAGAAGTCGAAGAACAGCTGAAGCGTGTACCCGATCGCGCCGAGCCAGGCGATCGCGAAGGTCATCTGATCCGGCGGCGTGTTGAAACAGGCGTCCACCATCGGGCTGAGCGAGTCCGCGATGATCGTCTTCTTGCACAGCCCGAGCGCGAAGCGCGGGAAACCGGCGGCGATGTCGTCGAGGCGGTGCGACCGCTGCTGCGGCAGCTGGTCGGCGATCTCGCGGTACCGCACGATCGGCCCGGCCACCAGCTGCGGGAACATCGCGATGTACGCGGCGAACGACACCGGGTTGCGCAGCGCGCGGCGTTCACCTCGGTAGATGTCCACCACGTACGAGATGTGGTGGAACGTGTAGAACGAGATGCCGATCGGGATGACCAGGTCGGCCACCGGGAAACCGCCGCCGAACCAGTGCGTCACGGCCGCGATCTGCTGAGTCGCGAACCCCGCGTACTTCCAGATCAGCAGCATGCCGACGTTGAGGCCGATGACCCCGAACAGCAGCCGCTTGCGCCGCTTGTTCTGCAGGTCCCACGCGTTCGGCTCCAGCGCGGGCCCGGCCAGGAAGTTGACCACCATGCAGCCGAGCAGCACGAGCGTGTACGGCCCGGCGCCGGTGGCGTAGAAGATCAAGCTGCCGACCGCGACGATGCCGTTCCGCCAGCTGCGCGGGCACAGCAGCACGGCGAGCAGCACCGCCGGCATGAAGTACCACAGGAACAGCGGCGAAATGAACGACATCGGTGCGGGGTCCCCCAGGGCGGTTACGCGTTATCCGCTGGTGACCTTAGCCTGAGGACCCCGCCCGGTGTCGACGAAGTGCGGGGTCAGACACGTCCCGCGATACGGCGGCGGCGAGCCACCTCGGCCAGCAGCACCCCGGCCGCGACCGACGCGTTGAGCGACTCGACACCGGCGGACATCGGGATCGACACGGTCGCGTCGCAGGTCTCGCGCACGAGCCGCGAAAGGCCGCGGCCTTCCGAACCGAGCACGATGACCAGCGGATCCGCCGCGAGGTTGAGTTCGTCGATGTCCACCGAGCCGTCCGCGTCGAGGCCGACGACCATCAGGCCTTCGTCCTTCCACGCCTTCAGCTGACGGGTCAGGTTGGTCGCGACGGCGATCGGCAGCTTGGCGGCGGTGCCTGCCGACGTCCGCCACGCGACCGCGGTCATGCCCGCGCTGCGCCGCTCCGGCAGGAGGACGCCCTGCGCGCCGAACGCGGCGGCCGAACGGATCACCGCGCCGAGGTTGCGCGGGTCGGTGACGCCGTCGAGCGCGACGAACAGCGGGGTCTGGCCCGAGTCCTTCGCCACCGCCATCAGGTCGCGCGGGTCGGCGTACTCGAACGGCGGGACCTGCAAACCAAGGCCCTGGTGCATGGCCCGGTTGGTCTTGCGGTCGAGCTCCTCGCGCGGGATCTCCAGGATCGAGATGCCCTTGTCACCGGCGAGCCGGACGGCCTCGTTGACGCGGTCGTCGATCTCGATGTTGATCGCGACGTACAGCGCGGTGGCGGGAACGTCGGCGCGCAGCGCCTCGACCACCGGGTTGCGCCCGGCGATCAGCTCCGGCTTGTCGGCCTTCTTCTGCCGGGCCTGTTCCTTGCGGTCACGCGCGTTCGAGATGCGGTACGCCTTGTGCCCCGGCCGGTCCTCGGCCTTGGGGGTCGGGCCCTTGCCTTCGAGGCCCTTCCGGCGCTGGCCGCCGGAGCCGACGACCTGACCCTTCTTCGTGCCGGGCTTGCGAATAGCGCCCTGGCGCCGGGAGTTGCCTGCCATGAGTGAGAATCCTTGAGCTAGAAACCGAGTAAGTGTCAGACGTCCTTGACAGTCCACTGTGGACCGTTCGGGGTGTCTTCCACCACGATGCCCGCCTGCTGGAGGCGGTCACGCGCGGCGTCCGCACGGGCGAAGTCCTTGTCGGCGCGGGCCTGCTGCCGTTCGGTCAGCAGCCCTTCCACGAGATCGGACAGCGCCTGCCGGGTGGGCGTCTCATTCCCGCCCGCCTCGGACCAGCGCGCGGAGAGCGGGTCGAGGCCGAGCACGTCGGTCATCGCGCGCACGGAGGCGGCGATTTCGAGTGCCTTGGAATTGTCGGCCGCGTCCAGGGCCGCGTTACCGTCCCGGACCGTGTTGTGCAGCACTGCGAACGCCTGCGGGGTGGCCAGGTCGTCGTCGAGCGCGGCGGCGAACCCGGCCGGGACCTCGCCGATGTGCACGGCGCCGGCGATGCCCGCGGTGCGCCGGAGGAACTGCTCGATCCGCCGGTAGCCCTGCGCGGCCTCGGCGAGCGCCCCGTCGGAGTACTCGATCGTCGACCGGTAGTGCGGCTGGACCAGGTAATACCGCAGTTCGGGTGCCCGGTAGTTCTTGATCATCTCCGGGATCGACACGGTGTTGCCCAGCGACTTCGACATCTTCTCGCCGGACATCGTCACCCACGCGTTGTGCAGCCAGAACCGCGCGAACCCGTCGCCCGCCGCGTTGGACTGAGCCCGTTCGTTCTCGTGGTGCGGGAACACCAGGTCGACGCCGCCGCCGTGGATGTCGAACTCCGCGCCGAGGTACGCCGTCGCCATCGCCGAGCATTCGAGGTGCCAGCCGGGACGACCGGAGCCCCACGGCGTCGGCCAGGACGGCTCGCCCGGCTTCGCGGCCTTCCACAGCGTGAAGTCGCGCGCGTCGCGCTTGCCTTCGCCGAGGCTCTCGCCCTGCTGGACCTCGTCGAGCTTCTGCCCGGAGAGGTCGCCGTAGCCGTCGAACGACTTGACCGAGAAGTACACGTCGCCGCCGGAGGCGTACGCGTGCCCGCCGTCGATCAGCCGCTGCATCAGCTCGACCATCTGCGTCACGTGCCCCGTCGCCCGGGGGGCGATCGAAGGCGGCAGGCAGCCCAGCGACTCGTACGCCGACTCGAAGGCGCGCTCGTGTGTGGCGGCCCACTCCCACCAGGGACGATCCGCCGCGGCGGCCTTGGTGAGGATCTTGTCGTCGATGTCGGTGACGTTGCGGACCATCAGCACGTCGAGTCCACTGTGGACGAGCCAGCGGCGGAGGACGTCGTAGTTCAGCGCGCCGCGGACGTGGCCGATGTGCGGGATGCCCTGCACGGTGGCACCACACACGTACATGGACGCCGTTCCGCTACGGGCGGGGTGGAATTCCCGCACGCTCCGGGTCGCGGTGTCATAGAGGTGTAGTGCCACCCTAAAAGGGTACGGGGTGGGCGTGAGCGATGTCGCAGTGACCGTATTACAGCACGTTATGGGTGCGCAGGGCACTGAGCAGAGCGTCCGGCCGCTCGGTCGTCGGCAGCGGCTCTACCAGCGCGAACGCGCAGCCGATCTCGCGTGCGGCGCCGTCGGCCTCTTCGCTGTCGCCGACCATGAGCGTCTCCGCCGGGTCGACGCCGAGCCGCCCGATCGCCGTGCGGAAGATCTCCGGCTCCGGCTTCACCGCGCCGACCTCGAACGACAGGATGAACTCGTCGACGAAGGCGTCCCAGCCGCGGCGGCTGAAGGCGGGCCGGATGTCGAAGGCGATGTTGCTCAGCACCCCGACCTGGACGTCCTTGCCGGAGAGGCTCTTGAGGACGGCTTCGGTGTCCGGGTACGGCGTCCACTGGGTGGGATCGATCAGCCGGGTGTAGAGCGCGACGGCCTGGTCGGCGTGCGGCACCCCGGACTGCTTGAGGACCTCCAGGTACACCTTGCGGTGGAGCACCGGGTCGCGGTCGCGGTTGTGCCAGGCGTGCAGGTGCTCCTCGTCGAGATCGACGACCTGGCCGACCGGCGCGGTCATCCGGCGCATCAGTTCGGTCTGGGCCTCGATGTCGAGCCGCTCGCCCTCGTGGTCGGTGAGGTCGGCGAGCCAGGTCTCGTCCTGCTCGAGCCGGAAGACCGTGCCGGAGAAGTCGAACAACACAGCGCGAAAGGTCACGGGGTCCACATTAGCCACGATCGTGCGGTCCTCGCCCCTCCTCGCGTGTGAGATGAAAGGTCCTTTCCTTGCAAATTTTGCAAGGAAAGGACCTTTCATGGCGTGTGTCAGGCCGCGTTGCCGGTGATCTTGGTGGGCGTGATCCGGACCAGCACCCGGACGACCTCCGCCGGCTCGTCCGGGTAGTCCTTGCCGAGGTACTTGTGCGAGAGCTCGTTGATCAGCTCGCGCCCGCCCTCGTCGGTCATCTCCACGGTCCCGCGGATCTCGACGTAGTTGTACGGGTTCTCCTGCTCGAAGACCGAGACGGACACCCGCGGGTCCCTGGCCATGTTCCGCTCCTTGAGACGGCCCCGGACGGTCGCGAAGACGATCGTGTCGCCGTCCCGCTTCGCCCACAGCACGGACGTCTGCGCGGAGCCGTCGGCGTTGAGCGTCGCCAGCACCGGGAAGTTGTTGCCGTCGAGGAGTTTCTTGGTCGCGTCGTTGAAGGTCACACCCATGACGAGAGCCTAATCACCGGACGTTCCCGGCGATCCGATCGACCCGCAGGCGGATGATCACCCGTTCGACTTCCGGGCCTTCGGGCGGGTAGTCCTTGCCGAGGTACTTGTGGCTGAGCGTCTTCGGCAACGTCTTGTCCGGGTCCGGGGTGATCGTGACCGTGCCGCGCAGCTGCGTGTGCCGGTACGGGTCGTCGGCGTCGGTGATCGACACGCTCGCGCGAGGATCGCGACGCAGGTTCCGCACCTTCAGCCTGTCTTCGGTGGCGCTGAAGACCAGATCGCCGTCGTCGAGGCCCACCCAGATGACCGAGGTCTGCGGGCCGCCGTCGGCGTCCAGGGTGGCCACGGTCGCGAAGTTCTTGCCGTCCACCAGTGCGCGGACCGGTTCGGGAAGTGTGACTGCCATGACAGCTCGAACCGGCCACCGGCGCGGGCTATTCCTGTGAGGGCAGCAGCAACGCCGTCGCGAACGCCGCGATGCCCTCGCCGCGTCCGGTCAGGCCGAGCCCGTCGGTCGTCGTCCCGGACACGCTCACCGGCCCGCCGACGGCTTCACTCAGCACCTTCTGTGCCTCTTCGCGGCGCTTCCCGACGCGCGGCGCGTTGCCCACGATCTGGACGGTCGCGTTCCCGACGGTCCAGCCGCCCGCTTCGACGAGGCGCCGCGCTTCGGCGAGGAACTCGACGCCGTGCTTGCCCGCCCACCGCGGATCGCCGGTGCCGAACACCGCGCCGAGATCACCGAGCCCGGCCGCGGACAGCAACGCGTCGCACAGCGCGTGCGCCGCGACGTCGCCGTCGGAGTGGCCCGCGCAGCCGTCGACGCCGGGCCAGAGGAGACCGGCGATCCAGCACTCGCGGCCCGCTTCGATCGGATGGACGTCGACACCGTTGCCGATCCTCAAAGGATCTCCTCTTTTCCGGCCACCGCGATGGCTTCGGCCAGTTTCAGTTCGAACGAAGTGGTGACGCGCATCGCATCCGGATGCCCGGCGACGGTGTGCGCGCCGTCGAGAGACGGTTTATCGGCATACGAGAGAAAAGTCTCACGAGTGAAGCCGAGCGGGGTTTGGGCCGTCCGCAGGTATGCGCGGTCTTCGGTTCCCGTAATCACCTTCGCCGCGTCGGTCACCTTCACGGTGTCCGCCATCGGCAGTACCGGGACGACGAAAGGGGAACCCGCACGGACCGCGTCCGCGACGGCACGGACCGTGTCCGGGGGAGTGAAAGCGCGCAACGCGTCGTGCGCGAGGAGAACCGGATTTCCGGAGATTTCCGATTCGACGGTGTCGAATGCGTGCTTGAGTGACTGTCCGGGTACTATCCGGCATCGCTGATCGAAACCGCTGAGAGCGGCCGAAAACAAATCAGCACACCGCTCGGGGGCCGCTACGACCACCAGATCGAGATCCGGCAGAGCGAGCAGCCCCCGCACAGTGTGCGTGAGTAGAGCTTCACCATTGACCGGCGCGAGAGCGAGCTCCGCGTCGGAGGCATGGTGTCGAACGACAGTGACGAACACGATTGTGCTCATATGGACGGTGCTCATATGTGCGCGATCGTAGTGGTATCCCCCGCAGCCTCACCTGGCGTGGGACATCCGCCGGTTCAGACTGCCGCGGTTTCCAGAACTTCGTCGAGGAGGACTTCAGCCTTGTCCTCGTCGGTGCCCTCCGCGAGCGCGAGCTCGCTGACCAGAATTTGCCGCGCCTTCGCCAGCATGCGCTTCTCGCCGGCTGAAAGTCCGCGGTCCTTCTCTCGCCGCCAGAGGTCGCGCACCACTTCGGCCACCTTGTTCACATCGCCGGAGGCGAGTTTCTCGAGGTTGGCCTTGTACCGACGAGACCAGTTCGTGGGCTCTTCGGTGTGCGGAGCACGCAGAACGTCGAAAACCTTGTCCAGTCCTTCTTGCCCGACGACATCACGAACACCGACGATCTCGGCGTTGTCAGCGGGCACGCGAACCGTAAGATCCCCTTGCGCGACTTTGAGGACGAGGTACTTCTTCTCCTCGCCCTTGATCACGCGGGTCTCGATGGCTTCGATGAGTGCGGCACCGTGGTGCGGGTAGACGACGGTCTCTCCGACCTTGAAAACCATGTGTCCTCTGCCCCTTTCGCTGAATTCATCTTAGCACGTGCCGACGAGGCCCACCTAGCGGCCCGCGATCGTCGTCGCAGGTCAGCGGCCTGACGGTGGTCCGCCCGGGGGTTGACAAACCCAATTCGCCCGTGCTCATGCAGGTGAGAAGCGAACGATTTCCAAATCCTTTGTGGACGGTTGATCTTGGGCACGTCACCGCATTGGTGGCGTGTCAACACGCACCGGGTTCTCCGCCCGCGAAGCCGCCCGGCTAGTCTTCGCGGTGAAGAGGCCGTGAGATGGAAGGACTCCGACGTGAGGCTGCAGAATCGTCGCGTGTTCGGCGCAGGTGTGCTGGCGCTCGGCGCCGCGCTCGTGCTCGCCGGCTGCGGTGCTGGTCAGATCACCCAGACCGACTCGCAGCAGCCCGCGGTCAACGGGACGTACGCGCAGGCGAAGGACCTGGTGCTGCGGAACGCCGCGCTCCAGTTCCCCACCGAAGGCCAGGCGTACCCGGCCGGTGCCGCCGTGCCGCTGACGCTGACCATCGTGAACCAGGGCAAGCAGGACGACGAGCTCGTCTCGGTCTCCTCCGAAGCCGCCACCGGCGACGCCAAGATCACCGGCGCCAAGACCGTCGTCGCGAGCCACGCGCTCGTGATCGGCCCGGCCGACTCGGTCGAGTCGACCAAGGAGGCCGCGCCGACCAGCGCCCCCTCCTCCGCGCCGCCGTCTTCAGGCGCGCCGTCGTCCTCGGGCGCTCCTTCGAGCAGCGCGTCCGGCGCCCCGTCGTCGAGCGTCGCCGGGACGGTCACGCCGTCCGCGGGCCCGGAGTCGTCCGCCGCGCCGGACGAGGTGGGCAAGGCCACGATCGTGCTCCAGGGGCTGAAGCAGCCGGTGTGGGCGGGCCAGACGATCAAGGTCACCTTCGTCTTCAAGAACTCCGGTTCGGTCACGCTGGAGCTGCCGGTCGCGGCGCCGTCGCACCCGGGCAGCCGGGCCCCGGCGCCGGAGAAGGAAGCCAAGGGCGGCGGGCACTAAGTCTCCGCAAGTACATGAAGGCCCCCTTCATTGCGCTAGACGCAGTGAAGGGGGCCTTCATGTACTTGGCGGGTCCGTCGCTCCCCGGGTTTGTCGGTGGTGGCCGCTAGCCTCGCGGAGTGGTCAAGAAAGGCAGCACCTACCGCTGCGGTGAGTGCGGGTACGAAGCGCCGAAGTGGGTCGGGCGCTGCCCCGAATGTCAGGCGTGGGGAACCCTGGAGGAACGCGGCGACGCCCGCCCCGCGATAGCCAGGGTCGCCGCCGGCGCACCCAGCGCTCCCGCGCGCCCGATCGGCGAGGTCGACGTCGAGACGGCGCGGGCCAAGCCCACCGGAGTCTCCGAACTGGACAGGGTGCTCGGCGGCGGATTCGTGCCGGGCGCGGTCATCCTGCTCGCCGGCGAGCCCGGTGTCGGCAAGTCGACCCTTCTGCTGGAGGTCGCCTACCAATGGGCGGCCACCGCGGGCCGCGCGCTGTACGTCACGGGCGAGGAGTCGGCGGGACAGGTGCGCCTGCGCGCCGAACGCACCGGCAACGTCCACGACGAGATGTTTCTCGCGGCCGAGAGCGACCTCTCCGCGATCCTCGGCCACGTCGACGCGGTCAAGCCGGGTGTGCTGATCGTCGACTCGGTTCAGACCATGGCCTCGCCGCAGGTGGAGGGCGCGCCGGGCGGGGTCACCCAGGTCCGCGCGGTCACCTCCGGGCTGGTCGCGCTGGCCAAGGAACGCGGGCTGCCGATCGTGCTGGTCGGTCACGTCACGAAGGACGGTTCGGTCGCCGGGCCGCGCGTGCTGGAGCACCTGGTCGACGTCGTCCTCCAGTTCGAAGGCGACAAGCATTCGACGCTGCGCATGCTGCGCGGCATCAAGAACCGCTTCGGCGCCGCCGACGAGATCGGCTGCTTCGAACTGGTCGAGGAGGGCATCGTCGGCGTGCCCGACCCGTCGGGGCTGTTCCTCAGCCACACCGCCGAACCGGTCGCGGGCACCGCCGTCACGGTCACCATGGAGGGCAAGCGGCCGCTGCTGGGCGAGGTGCAGGCGCTCGTTTCGTCGACCCAGTCGCCGCAGCCCCGGCGCGCGGTGAGCGGTCTCGATTCGGCGCGCGTCGCGATGGTGCTGGCCGTGGTCGAGAAGCGGGCGAACATCAAGGTCGGCGACAAGGACGTCTACGTCGCGACGGTCGGCGGCATGAAGATCACCGAACCCGGCATCGACCTCGCGGTGGTGCTGGCGCTGATCTCCTCGGCGAGGGACACCCCGCTCTCGCCCAAGCTGGTCGCGATGGGCGAGGTCGGGCTCTCCGGTGAGGTCCGGCGGGTGCCGAGTGTCGGGCGGCGGCTCGCGGAGGCCGCCCGGCTCGGCTTCACCTACGCGCTGGTGCCGCCGGACTCCGGCAAGATCCCGCCGGGGATCCGCGTCTTGGAAGTCGGTGACGTCGGAAGCGCGCTCAACGCCGCCAAGCACGCTCGTTAGGGACCCTCCCGGTCGGTCACCTGCGTCGTCACCGTCGTGTCGAACAGCGTCAGCCCCGGGAAGTCGGGGTCGGACCGGTTACGGGCGGCGCCGTAACTCGTGACGTGCGCCGTGGTCAGGTCCACGACGAACGTCTTGACCCGGTCGCTCTCCCGGACCGAGAACGAGACGGCCGGTCGGCGGTCGGGGGTGATCACGTTCGTTTCGACCGTGATCCCCGGGGCCTTCGCGAGCGCCTTGCACAGCGCCACTCGAAGATCGCCGTAGCCGTGCGACGAACGCAGGACGCTGAGAGCCATGTCGAACATCTTGGGCGGCGTGTTCGCCTCGCGGTCCCGGTTGTCGCCGCGCAGCCGTTCGAGCAGCTTCGCCGGGTCGGTGGGAAGCGCCTCGAGGAATTCCTTGTCCAGGATCATCCAGCTGGTCTGCGTGGGCTTGTCCCGCTGGGTCGAGACAGGTGCTTCCGGCGGCGAACTCGTCGTTGTCGAACCCGGCCGGGGCGGGGCTTCCGAGGTCGAGGCCGGCCCGCCCGACGGCGGCTGGTGGGCGCCTTCCCAGCCGGTGACGACCTGCGCGCCGGGGATCAGATCGCCCTTGGACTTGGCCGTCTCGTAGTCGCCCTTGATCCAGCGGACCTCGCCGGTCCCGGTGAACCGTGTCATGTGCCGGAGGGACCAGTCCGAGGGCAGCCACCGCTCGTGGATCTCGTGCGTCTGGTAGATCACCCCGCTCTTCTTGCCGATCCGCGTCGTCCAGACCGATTCGGTGGAGAGCCAGTACTGCTTGCCCGCCAGCGGGAGGTCGGCGCCGCGGAGGTCCTTGAGCACGTCATCGTCCGGGGCGACGGTCACGGGGGCCGCGGGGTCCGGGCCGTCGACGCCGGTGAAGACGTTCGTGGCCACGATTCCCCCACCGGAGACCAGCGCGGCGGCGGCCGCGGCCGCGATCCATCGCCACGCGCCGGGACGTTTTTTTACCGGAGGCGCCGCCATGGGGCGGAGTTCGCCCTCGGCCTCGCCCGCCGCGCGCAGGAGCGCGGCCTTGGCGCGCGAAAGCTCGTCCGGCCGGGATTCCGTTTCGGAATGGAGGTCGGCCAGCGCCTCGTCGAGTTCGGCGTCGGACCACACCTTCCTGATGCTATCGCCGTGCACTTTCGCCCTCCTCCGTTCGCCTCGAATTGTCCTTTGTGGACTCAGTGGTTATCTCCGGCGCGTTGGCGCGCAACCATCTTCTGATCCGGTGCAGCCGCGATCTGACGGTGCCGGCGGGAATCCCCAGTGCCTCGGCCACCTCGCCGGGGTCCAGGCCCGCCCAGGAGACCAGCAGCAGGGTGTCGCGGTCCGCGACGCTCAGTTCGGCCAGCGCGCCCGCCAGCTGGGCCGCGCGGGACTGCGCGTCGACCCGCTCGGCGACGCGGCCGTCGTGCCCGGCCGCGACCATCTGGTCGGCGGCGGCGAGCCGCGCCGTCGCGTTGAGCGCGCGGGTCTCGGTGCGGACGTGGTGCCGGAGCAGGTTGGTCGCGATGCCGTAGAGCCACGCGCGCGCCGTCCCGGCCTCCGGGCGGTACGTCTCCCGCCGCCGGAGCGCCACGAGGAACGTTTCGGCGACGAGGTCGTGCGCGGTCTCGGCGCCGACGCGGCGCGCGAGATAGCGCTGCAGCGGGGCCGCGTGGGCGTCGAAGAGCATGCCGAAGACGGGCGCGGGGTCCGGACCGCCGAGATCCGGTCTGTCCTGCCCGTGCGAGCCGGCTTGCTCGTGATCGTTCTTCATCGCCTGCACGATCGCTATTGCCCGAAGGCCCCCGGAGCGTTCATCCGATCCTACTTTCGTCGTGATCCGATCGGGGAAGACGCAGGTCGAGATCAAGACAAAAGCGGCCGGGCGGGCGATTCTGTTCACTATTCACCATTGAAAAGTGAAACTGGGGAAGGATTACCATGCGTCGACTCAGGACCGCGGTCGTCGCCGCGCTGGCGGTGTCCGCACTGATCACCGCTCCGGCGGTGGCCGTCGCTCAATCCGAAAACGTCGTACCCGCACCCGACTTCGTGAAGTCGATGGCGCCGCCCGCCAAGGTCGAAGGGGTCAGGGCGACCGCCGAGCTCAACATCCAGTACCAGATCCAGGAGACCGGGTACTGGTGCGGCCCGGCCGCCACCCGGATCGCCATCTCGGCCAAGAACGGCAACCCGCCGAGCCAGCAACAGCTCGCGAACGAGCTCCCGACCACCACCAACGGCACCGACTGGATCGGCCAGGTCACCCGCGTCCTCAACGCCCACATCGGCGGCGGCTGGTACGAGACCAAGGAGATGCCGAACGACCCGCCGACCCAGGCGCAGCGCGATCTCCTGTGGCGCGACATCGTGCTGGACGTCGACAAGGGCTACGCGCTCGTCGCGAACATCGTCGCCCCGGCGAACAACCACCCGCCGGGCTACCCGAACTACACGATCTACCACTACTTCACGATCATCGGCTACAACAGCGACAACATGACGGTGAAGATCGCCGACCCGGCCAACTTCGGCGGCAACCAGATCTACTGGCTCACCTTCAACCAGCTCGCCACCCTGATCCCGCCGAAGGGTTACTCGGCCTGATCCATGTCGCGTTTCGTCCTCTGAATGCGGTAGTTCGCGTTGCCAACTATCGCATTCAGAGGACTGAATGCGATGGTCTCGGGTGCGAGGAGAGGAAGGTCGAGTTTCCTTCGCGCAGTCATGTGAAGGGGGCCTTCGCGTGCTTCGACGGTGACCGCCGAGGTCCCTGGGGCGCCTGTGACGACCGGGCATTCCGTGAAGGCCTCCTTCACTACCTTCAGGGTAGGCAAGGAGGCCTTCACGGACCTCCGACGCGATGTCGCGAAGGCAAGGGCGTTGCGAAAGCCACTTTCGCAACCCTCGACGTTGCGAAAGTGGCTTTCACAACGTCGCCGACCAGCCGACGGGCGAGGGAGGGCCGCGAGCAGGCGACTGATCGCGGTAGCCGGGCAAGCGAACGACCGCATTCAGCGGGCGAAACGCGTGGTTTTGTACGGATCTTGTACGGGCGGGCGAGAGGGTCCTGGCATGCGCATCAAGACGCTCGGTCTGCTGGCCGCCTCGTTGCTGGCCCTCATCGCCGCCCCGGCTCAGGCCGCCGACGGCAACCCCCTTGAGAAGACCAACGGCTTCTATGTCGACCCGAACTCCAACCCCGCGGTCTGGGTGAAGGACCACCCGGGCAGCACCGCCGACAAGATCAAGGCCGCCATCTCCACCAAGGCGGGCGCGCGCTGGTTCGGCAACTGGAGCGGCGACGTCAAGAAGGCCGTCGACGGCTACACCTACGCCGCCGACGTCGCCGACAAGCTGCCGATCCTGGTCGCCTACAACATCCCCGGCCGTGATTGCGGCGGTCACTCCGGTGGCGGCGCGGGCAGCCCGGAGGCGTACCGGACCTGGATCTCGAACTTCGCCGACGGCATCGGCGGCAAGCCCGCGGTCGTCGTCATCGAGCCGGACGCGCTGGCGCAGGTCGACTGCCTGCCCACCGGTGAGCGCCAGACCCGTCTCGACCTGCTCAAGTACGCCGCGGAGCAGTTCGCCGCCAAGGCCCCGAACACCTGGGCGTACATGGACGGCGGCAACTCGACCTGGATCCCCGCCGCGACCATGGCCGACCGGCTCAACGCCGTCGGGGTGAAGTCGATCCGCGGTCTCGCGATCAACGTGTCGAACTACAAGACCACCACCGATTCGGCGAACTACGGCAAGGCCGTCAGCGCCGCGCTGTCGAGCAAGTACGGCTACACCAAGCCGTTCGTCATCGACACGAGCCGCAACGGCAACGGCCCCAAGGGTTCCGAGTGGTGCAACCCGGCCGGTCGCAAGCTCGGGACGCCCTCGCAGACCGGTGGCGGCGCCGAGATGCTGCTCTGGGTCAAGGTGCCCGGTGACTCCGACGGCAAGTGCGGGATCGCGCCGAACGTCGAAGCCGGTCAGTTCAGCTCCGATCTGGCCCTGCGCCTGATCAGCGGTACCTGACCTTCCCCAAGCCCGTCGCGCCGGTTGTTCGTCTGTGACTTTCGTTCTCCCGAGAAGGCGAAGGCCACGACCCCTTGGACAGCAGCCGGCGCGACGCCTCCAAGTACATGAAGGCCCCCTTGCTTGCGCCT
>NZ_JBHXJK010000146.1:0-19425 GCF_042723255.1 Amycolatopsis thailandensis | reverse complement strand
ACGTTGAACGTTGCGAACGTGGCTTTCGCAACACCCGAAACCGGCAGGTGGGCAGGCTAGGCACACGCCACCTTTGCCTTAGCCCTCAATAACACCTGTCGTCACAGTGGTCTCAAGCGGCCGTGGGGGTATTGGTGGCGATAGTGTTCCTGAAGTATGTCGTACGAATGGTTTCGCGCGTGTTTGTGAGTGGCAAAGAAGGTTGCTGGGCCGAAAGGCGAGGTATCGTGCTCCACCGCTCGCGCCCCGGCCGGTCCCGGGTGTCGTGAAAGCCACTTTCGGGACATCAGACGTCCCGAATGGGGCTTTCACGACGTTGGGTCCTGCCAGGGTGCATCGGCCTGTCTCAGTGCGCTTCGGCCTCGGGCATCAGGGCAGTGCGTCACGAGCGCCACGCTTGAGACGGTGAGCGTCCCGGGCGTGGCGCTCGGGACACCACTCACCCACCCGACACGGGAAGACCCGACACGGAAAAGACCCCGCGCGTACGTCCTGTCTGGGCAGAGTGTCCCTTATGGACAGTATCGGCCCCGCCACCGACCCCTCACTAGTCGAGCCGAAGGATGGTTTCTTCGATTTCGGCATCCCGCGCCGACGCGTAGCCGGTATCGGTCCCGACGACCGTGAAGCCCGCCTTCTCCAGGACTCGAAGCGATCCGAGGTTGTCGCTAGCCGCGCGAGCGAACAGGGGCCGGACCTCGACCAGGTCAAGAAGCAGCGCGAGCGCCCGGCTGGCGACCCCTTGCCCCCAAGCCGAACGGTCGATCCAGTAGGTGACTTCAGCGTCGCCGTCCACGACGAAACTGCCTACGGTGCCGAGGAAACGTCCGTCACCGGTCACCGCGCGCAGGATGATGTCCGGAGACGACCTCAACTTCGCGACATGGGCGTCGAACGCTTCGCGATCGTTCGGGTCCCTGGCGATGAACGCGGCCATCCGGACCGACTCGGGGTCACGCATCTGTTCGAACAGCGCGTCGAGATCGGAGTCCTCGACGAAACGCAGTGCCACCTCTGCCACCGATGTTCTCCTCTCTTCGGCTGAGTCGCGGCGCACCGTATCAGCGACCTCCGACAAATTCCGCCACTCCGTGAACAGGCCTAAGGTGACCAAGACGCCAGTCACATCCGGGAGGCACGCATGTCGTTGTTGGCCCAGCTGAACACCGCGATCACCACCGGCGCGATCGAGGTCGTCGATCTCACCGCGCCGCTGAGCGAGAGCACGCCGATCCTCCAGTTGCCGGAGCCGTTCGCGAACACGATCCCGTTCGGCCTGGAGGAGATCAGCCGCTACGACGAACGCGGGCCGCGCTGGTACTGGAACAACATCCACACCGGCGAGCACACCGGGACCCACCTCGACGCCCCCGTGCACTGGGTGTCGGGCAAGGACGGTCACGACGTCTCCGAGGTGCCGCTGCGCACGCTGGTCGCCCCTGCCGTGGTGCTCGACGCGTCGGCGCGTGCGGCCGAAGACCCGGATTTCCTGCTGTCCGTGGAGGACATCCGCGAGTGGGAGCGTGAGAACGGCCCGCTGCCCGACGGTGGCTGGCTGCTTTACCGTACGGGCTGGGACGCGCGTTCGCACGACCAGGAGTCCTTCCTCAACAACGACGAGGACGGCCCCCATACGCCGGGGATCTCGGGGGAGTGCGCCCGCTGGCTCGCGGAGGAGGCGCCGATCACCGGGTTCGGCGTCGAGACGGTGGGCACCGACGCGGGACAGGCGCTGGCCATCGAGCCGGCCTTCCCCTGCCACGAACTCCTTCTGGGGGCGGGAAAACACGGCTTGACCCAGTTGCGGAACCTGGCGAGCCTGCCGCCTACCGGAGCTTTGCTGGTGGTCAGCCCGCTGCCGATCGTCGGCGGTTCCGGCAGCCCTGCCCGGGTCTACGCGCTGGTCGAGCGGGCATGAAGGTCGCGGAGCTGGTCGGCCGCGCGTTGGCGGAGCTCGGCGTCGATGCCGCTTTCGGGGTCGTGGGCAGCGGCAACTTCGAGGCCACCAACGGGTTGCGGGCGGGCGGAGTGCGGTTCGTCGCGGCGCGGCACGAGGGCGGCGCGGCGAGTATGGCCGACGCGTACGCGCGGATGAGCGGCCGCGTGTCGGTGCTGAGTCTCCACCAGGGCTGCGGGCTGACCAACGCGCTCACCGGGATCACCGAGGCGGCCAAGAGCCGGACGCCGATGATCGTCCTGACCGGGGACACTTCGGCGTCGTCAGTGCTGTCGAACTTCCGGATCGATCAGGACGCGCTCGCGGCAGCCGTCGGGGCCGTGCCGGAGCGCGTCCACGGCGCGCCCACCGCGGTCGCCGACACCGTCCGCGCGTACCGGACGGCCGTGCAGCAACGCCGGACCGTCCTGCTCAACCTCCCGCTCGACGTCCAAGCGCAGGAAGCGCCCGACGCGGTCGAGATACCCGAAGTCCCCGGCCCGGCGCCGATCAGACCGGACGCCGAGGCGGTCGCGAAACTGGCCGACCTCCTCGCCGGAGTACAGCGGCCGGTGTTCGTCGCCGGCCGCGGCGCGCGGACGAGCGCCGCCGCTCTCAGGGAACTCGCGGAGGTTTCCGGCGCGTTGCTGGCGACCTCGGCGGTGGCGCACGGTCTCTTCCACGACGACCCCTTTTCGCTCGGGATCTCGGGCGGCTTTTCGTCACCACGGGCGGCGGACCTCATCCGAAGCGCCGAGGCCGTGATCGGCTGGGGGTGCGCGCTGAACATGTGGACCACCCGGCACGGCAAGCTTCTCGATCCGGACGCCTGGCTGGTCCAGGTCGACGTCGACCAGGCCGCGCTCGGCGCGCACCGCCCGATCGCCCTCGGTGTCGTCGGCGACGTCACCAGCACCGCGAGAGACGTTCACGCGGAGCTCGCCAGGCGTGGCCACCGAGCGAGCCGTGAAGTCCCCGCGAGCACACGATGGAACGACGTCCCGTATAACGACCTATCCGGCGGCGGGAGGATCGATCCGCGCACGCTCAGCCGCCGTCTCGACGAGATCCTTCCCGCCGAACGGGTGGTCTCGATCGACTCCGGCAACTTCATGGGCTACCCGAGCGCGTACCTGTCCGTCCCCGACGAGAACGGCTTCTGCTTCACACAGGCGTTCCAAAGCATCGGACTCGGTCTGGGGACGGCGATCGGCGCGGCGCTGGCCCGGCCGGAGCGGCTACCGGTCCTCGGCGTCGGCGACGGCGGGTTCCACATGGCGGTCTCCGAGCTGGAAACCGCCGTCCGGCTGGGGATCCCGCTCGTGGTGATCGTCTACAACGATGCCGCGTACGGCGCCGAGATCCATCATTTCGGCGACGCGGACATGGCCACGGTCCGGTTCCCCGACACCGACATCGCCGCGATCGGCCGCGGTTTCGGCTGTGACGGCGTCACCGTGCGGTCGATCGAGGACCTCGCCGCTGTCGAGGAGTGGCTCGGCGGGCCACGCCAGGCACCGCTCGTCATCGACGCCAAGATCGCCGACGACGGCGGCTCGTGGTGGCTCGCCGAAGCCTTTCGCCACTGAAGCTAAACGCCCCAGTCCGGCCGCAGCGGCATGCCCGCGTCACCGTCCGGGCCGACCTTCACCCCGAGCACCTGGTGCAGTTCGATCTCCCGCCGCTCGAAGGCGAGGCGGCACGCGGCCATGTACAGCGCCCAGACCCGGCTCCGCCCCGCGCCCGCTTCGGTGACGGCCTCGTCCCAGTTCGCGTCGAGGTTGGCGCACCAGGCGCCGAGAGTGGTGGCGTAATGCTCGCGGAGGTTCTCCGAATGCCGCACCTCCAGCCCGCTGTCGTGCATCGCGGTGGCGATCTCGCCGACGGATTCCAGTTCGCCGTCGGGGAAGACGTACCGGTCGATGAACCCGCGCGAACGGTGCGCCACCGAGGTGTCCGGGTTGGTGATGCAGTGGTTCAGCATGCGCCCGTGCGGCTTCAGTTTCCCGGCGAGGAAACGGAAGTACGACGGCAGGTTCCGCGCGCCGATGTGCTCGGTGAGCCCGATCGACGACACCGCGTCGAAGTCCGTTTCGGTGACGTCGCGGTAGTCGAGATGCCGCACTTCGGCCCGGTCGGCGAGCCCTTTGGTCACGATGTCCTTCTGCGCCCACTGGGCCTGCTCCCGCGAAAGGGTGACGCCCAGCGCCTCGACGCCGTAATGCGAGACGGCGTGCTCGACCATTCCGCCCCAGCCGCAACCGACGTCCAGCAACCGCATCCCTGGCCGCAGGCCGAGTTTCCGGCACACCAGGTCGAATTTGTGCTCCTGGGCCTCTTCCAGCGACGCGTCGGCGGACGGATACGCCGCACAGGTGTAGGCCATCGACGGCCCGAGCACCAGTTCGTAGAACCGGTTCGAGACGTCGTAGTGGTTCGAGATCGCGTTGCTGTCGCGTGCTTTCGAGTGCCGCAACCCGTCGACGGTGCGCTTGAGCCTGCTCGGCAGTTCCTCGGCGGGCGGGGCGACGCGGCGCAGGTGCGTGGGGCCGAGTTTGCGCAGCAGCCACACCCGGTCCGCGGGGCTGAGCTGATCGACCTGGGCCACGAGCGCGCGCAACGCCGAGTAGAGGTCACCGTCCACATCGAGCGCTCCGGCGACATAGGCGCGGGCGAGCCCGAGGTCGCCAGGGGACGACATCAGGTACGTCAGCGCCAGCGGTGACCGCACCTGGATCGACACCGGCGCGTCGGCCGGACCGCTCCTGCTGCCGTCGTAGGCGGTGATGGACACCTCGGCGTTCGGGCCGAGCAACCGCTCGAAGATCTTCCCGACGGTCGTCGTCTCAGCCATGTTCGTCTCTCTTCTTCCCGGCCCGGGTCACCGCCGCCGCACGCATTTCGCGTACAGGTCGAGCAAGCGGCCGTCCGGGTCGTAGGCCGTCTTCAGTTTCCGGTAGGCGTCGCCGTTGTACAGCCGCCAGAACTCGTCTTCGGAATAGAAACTGTCGGAATACAGCGACTTCCGCCCGCCGAGTCGCGTCACTTCGGCCTCGATCAGCCGATTGTGCGTATCCGGGGCCTCGCCGGGGTCCAGCGGGACCGCGGACCAGAAGCCGAAGTTGACGTACAGCGTTCCGGGGTCCATTTCGTACAGCGGCGAGTTCACGCCACCCGGCCGCTGCTTCAGCGGGCAGACCCACACCGGGCTGATCGGGATCTCGCGGCGGAAGAAGTCCAGGAACTCGGCGGCTCGCGACAGCGGCACCTCGATGTCCTGCACGACGGTCTCTTCGGGAGGGAGCCCGCGCAGCTTGAGGAGCTTCGCGGCGATCCCGAACCGGCGGTCGAGCGCCACCGCTTTCCAGTAGACCGACGACCTCAGCAACCGCCTGCCCAGCAGCAGCCGGGGGAGCCGGCGCTGCACGCCGAACGCCCGCGAGCACCAGAACCAGTCCGTGTCCCAGCGCCACAGGTAGTCCCGGACGCTGAGATGGTCGACCTCGCGTGAGCGGATCGACTTGTAGTAGATGTCGAGCCAGGTGTAATCGCTGGTCGCGGGCGCCGACGAGGTGAACGTGCCCAGCGTCAAGTACTGCTCGCCCGGCCCGAAGACGGTTCCGTCCACGAAATCGGCCACCCCGTCACGGCAGGCCTCGCCGAGCGCCGCGAAGTACTCCTCGGTGTCGTCGTACCGGACGTGGTCGAGCCGCACGTACGGTTTGACCGGCTCCAGCTCGATCTTCAGCCGCAGCGCGTAGCCGAGTGTCCCGTACGAGTTCGGGAAGCCGTGGAACAGGTCGCTGTGCTCGTTGTCCGGCCGCGCGACGACGATCCGGCCGTCGCCGGTGAGCAACTCCATCTCCAGCACGGACTCGTGCACGAGGCCGTTGCGAAAGGAGGACGACTCGATGCCGAGGCCGGTGACGGCGCCACCGAGCGTGATCGTCTTGAGCTGCGGCACGACCATCGGCATCAGCCCGTGGGGCAGGGTCGCGTCCACCAGTTGCTCGTAGGTGACCATTCCCTCGACGTCGGCCGTGCGCGCCAAGGGATCGACGTCGAGCACGTGCGTGAACCCGGAGACGTCCAGACCAGGGGTACTGGTCGCCGTCCGCGCGCGGAACAGGTTCGAGGTCCGCTTCGCCAGCCGGATCGTGCCGTGGAGATCCGCCAGGCGGGCCCGGAGCGTTTCCGCACGCGCTTCGTGCTCGGCGAACCGGACCAGCCGCGCCGTCGCCCGCATCCCGCTGTCGCCGCTAGTCATTCCTGATCGCCATCAGCTCATCGTGCCCCAAGGAACCGCCTGGCGCAGCCCTTGATTCCTACTTCAGTCGCCGCAACGGGACGGCGTCCGCCATGGCGGTGAAACCCTTGTCCCCGGGATGGAGGTGGTCGCCGGAGTCGTACTCCGGTTTCATCCGCTGTGGATCGGCGGGATCGCGGATCACCGCGTCGAAGTCGATGTAGCCGTCGAAGAGCCTGCTGGTGCGGATGAACCGGTTGACCGCCTGCCGGGTCTCCTCGAGTTGAGGCGTGTACGAACCCCAGCCCTTCCACGGCGTGATCGTCGCGCCGAGCACCCGCAGACCGCGGTCGTGCGCCCGGCCGGCGATCTGCTTCAGCGCCGAGATGATCTTGTTCGGATCGGTCTGGTGCGGTGTCTGCTGGATGTCGTTGATGCCCTCGAACACGATCGCCGTCCGCACGCCGGACTGGCTCAGCACGTCCCGGTCGAGCCGGGCCAGCGCGTTGACACCGTAGTTGCCGCCGTCGAGCAGCAGCCGGTTCCCGCTGATCCCGGCGTTCAGCACGCCCATGCGGGCGCTGATCTTGTCGGCGAGCTGATCGGGCCAGCGCAGGTTCGCGCCCCGGGTCGAGTTCGCCCCGTCGGTGATCGAGTCGCCGATCGCCACGACACTGCCCTGTAGTCCGGCGCCGCGGACGTCCACTCCGGAAACGTAGTGCCACACCGCGGTCTTCTCCGGGAACGCCGCGGCCGACTCGTCGGCCGCCTTGTCGCCGTTCCGGGTGAAGTACGAGTCCTGCATGGCCAGCGGATGGTAGGTGACCGGGCCGGACGGGGTCGGTGTGTACGTGGTGACCAGGAGATCGCCGTCCCTCGGCACGGGCAGCGCCGCGCCGTCGCTGAGGATGTCGGCGCCCGGTGGCACGGTGATCTCGCGATCGCCGCCGAAGGTCAGCGTGCGCATCGTGCCGGGGACCGCCTGGGGCGTGTCCGGGCCCGCGGCGACCGCGACGGTCACCCGGCCGAACAGCACCGGCGTCCGGCCGAAGGCGTTGGACAGCCGCACCCGCACCTCGTGCCCGCCGGCGCTGGTGTGCACGATGTTGCGGATCGAGAAGTTCGGGTAGCCGTTGTCGGTCCCGGCCACCCCTGCCGCGGGCGCCGCCGCCCAGGTGCCCACCCAGCCGTTCGTGGCCGTGCTCTCGACTTGACCTTGACTCGCCGGTGCCGCCGCGGCGACTCCGGGAACGACGCCCAGTAGCAGGATTCCCGCGACCGCGAGCTGCTTCACGCGCATGTGTTCCGCCTCCACCCAGTCGGCTCCACTCATCGTCAACGAATCACCGACAGACGGTCAATGCGCACGACAGGACAGGTTTCTGTCGGTGGGGCCGCTTACTCTGAACGCCATGACCCCTGCCGCTCTCCGGAAGCTCTGTCTCGGCTTCCCCGGTGCCCGTGAGGAGTTCCCGTTCGACGAGCACTCCAGTGTGTTCAAGGTCGCGGGCAAGATGTTCGCGCTCAGCCCGCTCAAGGCGAAACCGCTGCGGATCAACCTCAAATGCGAGCCCGACGTCGCGGTCCGGCTGCGTGCCGAACATCCGGAGATCATCCCCGGCTATCACATGAACAAGCAGCATTGGAACACCGTCCGGCTGGACGGTTCGCTGTCCGGCGACTTCGTCCGGGAGCTGATCGAGGATTCCTACGACCTCGTCGTCGCGGGCCTGCCGAAACGGGAACAGGAGAAGCTGAAGTGGGTCGCGCTCAGCCAGGAGTGAGCGCGCCGCGTTTCATCCGGATTTCATCGGTCCCGGCCTCCTACCGTGGGCGGAGACGGATGCCGACCGCCGCACGATGACGCGCCTCCCGGCACTTCCTAGTCTTAAGGCGTGCTGGAGATCTTGCGGGACCGGTTCCGGGCACGGGTGCAGGTCAGTCTCACCCGGGCCGGACTGAGCCTGCCCTGGTGGGGGGCGTTGTGCGCCAGTGCGGTGAGCTTCGTGTTCACGGCGGTCGCGCTGGTGCAGCGGGACGCCCTGCTGCCGCCCGAGCCGATCGCGCTGGCCGGGCTGATCGTGATCGCGCCCTCGGTGATCTGGGTGGTCACCGACTGGATCATGCCGTGGGTGCGGATGGCGGCGCTGATCACCGCCGCCTCGGTCCTGCTCATCGAGCCCGTGCTCCCGGACTTCGCGCCGTTGCTGCTGCTGGTCGCGGCGACCGAAGCGGCGAGTGTCCTGCGGACGACGTGGGGGATCGTCGTCGTCACCGTCGTGGGCGAGCTGGTGCTGGTCGTGGCGGGGATCTGGGGCGGGCTGGTCGGCGGCCCGGTGTACATGGTCGCGATCCTGCTGGGGCTCAGCGGCGGGCTCATGGTCCGCTGGTACACCAGGGTGCTGGACGCCGAACGCGACAACCGTGACGCGTACCGGGAAAAGGCCCTGCTGGCCGAACGCCAGCGGATCGCGCGCGAGGTGCACGACGTCGTCGGCCATTCGCTCAGCATCACGCTGCTGCACCTGACCGGGGCCCGCCACGCGCTACAGCAGGATCGCGACGTCGACGAGGCGATCGAAGCGCTCACCGAGGCCGAGCAGGTGGGACGGGCCGCGATGGCCGACATCCGCCGCACGGTCGGCCTGCTCGCCGACACCCCGTCGGGCAGCGCGCCGCTGCCGGGCGTGGAGGACATCGCGACGCTGGTGGAACGCACGCGGGTCGCCGGACTGGCGGTGCGCTATACACAGGAAGGCGACCTCGGCCGGGTAGGCGCCTCGGAAGGATTGGGCCTCTACCGGATCGTGCAGGAATCACTGGTCAACGTCGTCAAGCACGCCCCCGGCGCGAACGCGGAGGTCCGGCTGGACGCCGGTCGCTCGGGTGTGCGGCTCATCGTCAGCAACACCCTCGCCGGCGCCGCCCGCGGCACCGCCGAGGACGGCTCGGGACTGGCGGGGATGGCCGTCCGCGCGGCCCAGCTCGGCGCCGACCTCAGCGCCGGGCCCCAGGGCAGGCAGTGGATCGTGCAGGTCACCGTGCCGGGGGCCAAGTCATGACCGCCGCCGCCGAGATCCAGGTGCTGCTGGTCGACGATCAGGAGCTGGTCCGGTCCGGGCTGCGGCGCATCCTGCGGCGCCGCGACGGGTTCGTCATCGCGGGTGAATGCGGCGACGGCTCGGAAGTGCCCGAGGCGCTGGCCGCGCACGAGGTCGACGTCATCGTGATGGACCTGCGGATGAAGAACGTCGGCGGGGTCGAGGCGACCAGGCGGCTGCGGCGCACGGCGGGCCATCCGCCGGTGCTCGCGCTCACCACCTTCGACGACGACAGCCTCCTGGCCGACGCGCTGCGGGCGGGCGCGGCGGGCTACGTCCTCAAGGATTCGCCCGCCGAAGACCTGATCCGCGCCGTGCGGGCGGTCGCCGGGGGCGACGCCTGGCTCGACCCGGGGGTCACCGGCCGGGTGCTCGTCGCCTACCGGCAGGCCGCCGGGAACGGCAGCGGCGGACGTTCGCCCGAACTGCTGACACCGAGGGAACAGGACGTGCTCCGCGCGATCGGCCGCGGGCTGACCAACGCCGAGATCGCCGCCGCACTCGTCATTTCGGAGGTGACCGTGAAAAGCCACATCGGCCGGATCTTCACCAAACTCGGGTTGCGGGACCGGGCGGCGGCGATCGTCTACGCGTTCGACAACGGGATCGTGGTGCCGGGCTGATGATCGACGACGGGGGGATCATGTCCGACTCGCGGCTTCGGTTCGAGGTGCTCGGCCCGTTGCGGGCCTGGCACGGGGAGAAACGGCTGGACCTCGGTCCGGTCCGGCAGCAGGCCGTGCTGGCCGCTTTGCTGCTGCGCCCGGACGTGACCGTCAGCCATTACGAACTCACCGACGGGCTCTGGGAAAAGCCGCCGGAGTCGAACGTGCTGCCGGTGTACGTCCGGCGGTTGCGGCAATGCCTGGACACCTCCGGGGAGAAGCCGCGTGACTCGGTGATCGTGTCCGATCGGGGCGGCTACCGCTTCGCCAGCGGCGGAGTCCGGCTGGACGTGGCGCGGCTGGAAGAGGTCGCGGTCGTCGCGGCCGCCGCCGAGGAGTCGGGTGATCTCGTCACCGCGGTGAACACCTTCGCCGACGCGCTCCGGTTGTTCCACGGCGAGCCGCTGACGGGACTGCCCGGCGCGTTCGTCCAGGGTGAGCGCCGACGGCTGGAAGAGCGCAGGCTTCTGTTGCTGCGCCGGAAACTGCGGGCCCAGCTGAAACTCGGCCGGTTCGACGAGGTGATCGGTGAGCTGTCGGCGCTGGTGTCGGCGGATCCGCCGAGCGAGCCGCTGGCCGCGCTGCTGATGCGCGCGCTCTACGGCGGCGGACGCCAGGCGGAGGCGCTGGAGGTGTTCACCGACGTCCGCGAGCGGCTGGTGGAGCAGCTCGGCGTCGAGCCGGGCGAGGAGCTGCGGCAGGTGCAGGAAGCGGTGTTGCGCGGGGACGACGCGCAGCTCGGCGTCACGCAGCGCCGGGAGACGACGCGCCGCGTCCGCAACGAACTGCCCGCCACCAACGGCGAACTCGTCGGCAGGGACCGCGAACTCGTGTTGCTCGCCGAGGAAGGTGATCCCGAGGCGGTCTCGGTCGACGCCGTCGACGGCGTCCCCGGTGCCGGGAAGACCACGCTCGCCGTGCGCGCGGCGCACCGGCTCCGTGAGTCCTATCCGGACGGTGCGTTGTTCGTGGATCTGCACGGTTACACCGAAGGCCGGGAGCCGGTGACGCCGGAACGCGCGCTGCGACGGTTGCTGCGCGCTGTCGGTGTCGAAGACGGCGTCATGCCGGACGATCTCGACGAGCTGGCTGCGTCGTGGCGGGCGGCGACCGCGAACCTGCGGTTGCTGCTGGTGCTCGACAACGCCGAGTCCGCCGGGCAGGTGCGGCCGCTGCTGCCGTCCGGCCCGGGCAGCCGCGTGCTGGTGACCAGCCGCCGCCGTCTGTCCGGTTTGGACGCCGACCGCCGCATTTCCCTTGGCGCGCTGGGACTCGAAGCGGCGGAGAAGCTGCTCGGCCGGATCGTGGGCGCGCCGAGGGCCGAAGGGGAGCGGTTCGCCGTCCGCGCGCTCGCCGGGTTGTGCGGGCGGTTGCCGCTCGCGCTGAGGATCGCGGGGGCCCGGCTGCAGAACCGTCCGATGTGGACGTTCAAGGACCTGGTGGACCGGATGTCGGACGACGAGCGGCGGCTCGGCGAACTGACCGCCGAGGACCGCAGTGTCGAGGTGGCGCTGCGCCTGTCGTATGAGCAGCTGCGGCCCGCCGAGCAGACCGCGTTCAGCGTGCTCGGACTGACGCCGACGCCCGAATTCGACCGGCTCTCGGTCGCCGCCCTGCTGGACTGTTCGCCCGCCGAAGCCGAGCGCCGGCTGGAAAGTCTCGTCGACGCGAGCCTCGTGCAGGAACCGGCGAGCGGCCGGTACCGGTTGCACGACCTGGTGGCGGTCTACGCCCGCCGGCTCGCCGGGGAGATGCCCGAGGAGGCCGCCGGAGCCGCGCGGGAACGGGTGTACGGGTTGTACGTCAGTGCCGCCCGCCGAGCGAGCGAGTGGGGTGTCGCGCGGTTCCCGGTCGAGTCCGGCCGAGGGCCGTTTTCCGGGCAGCGTGATGCTTCCGCCTGGCTGGATGCCGCCGGTGACCTGCCCGATGTGGTCACCCAAGCCGCCGAAGCCGGGCTGGACGACCTCGCGTGTTCGATCGCGGAGGGACTGGTCGACTATCTCGCGCGCCAGCAGCGCTACCACGAATGCCGGACGGCGTTGCAGGTCGCGCTGCCGCTGGCCGAACGGGCCGAGGACGAACGCCTGATCTCGTCGCTGCGGTTCTGCCTCGGCTACGCCTACGCCATGCAAGGGCAGCTGGACCGGGCGAGAGGCTGGTTCGACGACGCGCTGCGGGCGGGCCAGGCCTCGGGTGACCGCGGCGTGGAGGCGCGGGCGCTGGGCGGGCTCACCATGGCGGACCTGATCGAGGGGCATCACGAACGCGCGATCCCCGGGATGGGCCGGGTGATGGTCCTGGCGGAGGAGGTCGGGGACAGCTGGCTCGCCGAGCGGGCGCTGTCGGCGCTCGGCTATCTCGCCTACTTGAGGGGTGAGCACGAGGACGCGCTCACCCATCTCGCCCGAGCCCGCGACCTGGGCGAGGAGATCGGCAGCCCCGGGATGCTGGCGAGGGTCCTGTGCCACAGCGGAACCGTCCGGCTCGAGATCGGCAGGTTCGCCGAGGCCGCGCTCGATCTCCGCCGGTCCGTCGAGCTCGCGGAGGAGACCACGGATGGCCTGCTGACCGCGACCAGCCTGGTCCGGCTCGGCGCCGCGGAACTGGAGCTCGGGAATCTCGACGCGGCGTTCGAACTCCAGCGGCGGGCGCTGACGGCGGTCACCGAGGAGACGATCGTCGGGATGGAGTCCGAGATCCGCAACCGGCTCGGTCGCACCCATCTCGCCGCGGGCGATCCGGTCGCGGCGCGGGAGCATTTCGAGTGGGTGCTCACCGCCATCGGATCCGACGGGGACTCCCAGCAACGCGCCCTCGCGCTCGAAGGTCTGGACCTCACCAGACAGTCGGCACGCCGGCGTTGATGATCGTGAAGCGGTGCCCCGCCATGTCCTGGCGACGGCGCGCGAAGTAGGCGTCGGCGGCGTCGGCAAGGTGAGTCCCGGCCCGGACTTCGTGGACGACGTAAGCCCAGTCCGCGGCGTCGCACAGCACCAGTTCCCTTGGCGCGCCGCGCTTGCGGAGCACGGACGAGCAGAGGGCGCCGCGCCTGCCGACACTGCCGTCGTCGAGGCAGCGGCGGAGGTCTTCGACGGCGTGGGCGGCGGTGTCGAAGAGAGTCCACCGGTACTTCGGCGCCGGGCGGCCGTCTTCCCACGGGGTGAAGAACGCGGCCCAGCTCCAGCCCGGTCCGACGAGCCCGTCCCGTTCCCCGGGACTCGGCGCGTCGCCCCGAGGCATCACCATGTTGTACGGGGTCCGGCCGGCCGGGCTCATGCACGTCTCCTCGGGGAATTTCCGGTCCGCCGGTGCGGATCCGTGCCCGGACGGTAGGTCGGAGCCATGAAATCCCGATGAAACGCCTGTGCTGCCGGAACGCGTTGGGTCGAGTTGGTCGTTCGTGGCGTTTCGTGTTCTAACCCGAAACGCCACTCACGAGACCTGGGACGAGGTCCCACCGCGGCGTGATCGGTTGGACGGCACGCGTGATCCGATGGACGACACGCGTGACTGGGCGGACGACACGCTCGTGGCCGGGCTCCCGACGCGAGTCGTCCGCCTGCACACACGTGTCGTCCATCCAGTCACGGGTGTCGTCCCTCCAAGCACACGAAACCGCCCGACCTGCTGAGCTGGGTTGGTCTTGATCAACGGCCTCGGGGTGGTCGTGGGTGGGGAGTGCGGTCAAGAGACTCACCACTCGCGAAGCTTGGGTCGAATCAGCTTCGCGCGGGGATGATGAGGGAGGCCATCACCTTCGGGATCAGCTCGCTGACGAACCGGCCGTCGGCGGGGAGCTCGCTGCCGTCCAGCAGGTAGTTCTGCAAACCCTGTTCGTACAGGGCGATCAGCACGAGCACCGCGTCGTCCGGTGAGATCGTCAGTTCCCGGCCCATCCGGTCGAGCGCGCCGACGAGGACCTTGCCGAGTTCGGCGTGGAAGTACCGGAACGCCGCGCCGATCCGGTCGCGGATCTCCGGCTGCCGCAGGCCCTGGGTGCGGAACTCCGCGCACAGCAGGTACCAGTTCTTGTCCGCGCTGAGCGCGACCATGAACAGGTCCGCGATCCGCCCGAGGGTGGGGGAGAGGTCTTCGTCCGCGCGGACGACCACCTCGCCGAGCACGCTCTCCGTGGCGTCGTGGAAGCGTTTGAGCCGGACGTCGGTCTCTTCCTGGAACAAGGCGAGGAACAGGTCTTCCTTCGAGCTGAAGTTCGAGTAGAAGGCGCCGCGGGTGAAGCCGGCGCGCTCGCAGATCAGCTCGACCGGCGTGTCCCGGATGCCGTGCTCGGAGAAGGCCTCGTACGCCGCGTCGATCAGCCGTCGGCGGGTGTCCGCCCGGCGCCTGGTCATGGTGGCGCCCCGCTCCTCGGTCATCTCGCCATTCTTTCGTACGCCCCCGGTTCACCCGGCTGTGGGACAGGGTACATCGTGAATCGGATACAGAGTGCATTACGATACGCCATGTATCCAACGAGCGCCGGGAGCCGATCGTGTCGTCATTCCTCTACCGCCTCGGCAGGCTGGCCGCTCGCGGGCGGGTACTGGTCACCGCGTTGTGGCTGGTCGTGTTGTGTGTCGCGGGCGGGGCGGCGCTGCTGTTCGGCCAGGGCACCGACGACACGTTCGCGATCCCCGGTTCGGAGTCCCAGGAGGCGCTCGACCATCTCGGCCGGGTCTTCCCGCAGGTGAGCGGCACCTCGGCGCAGCTGGTCGTGCTCGTTCCCGAAGGAGAGCGGGCCGACTCGGCCGCCGTGCGCGACGCCGTCGCCGCGGAGGTGCCCGACCTGACCGCGGCGCCGCAGGTCTCGACGGTGGTGAACCCCTTCGACGCGGCCGTGCACGACGCCGTGTCCAAGGACGGCCGCGCCGCGCTGGTCACCGTGCAACTCGACGTCGGGCTGGCCGACATCCAGCCGTCGACGCGGACCGCGCTCGCCGGGATCGCGCAGGACATGGAGAACCGGATCGGTCACGGCACCGAGGTGCTCACCGGCGGCGACGCCTTCTCGGACAAGGTGCCCAAGCTCAGCCCCACCGAGGGGATCGGGCTCGTCATCGCGCTCGTGGTGCTGCTGATGGTGTTCGGTTCGTTCATCGCGGCGGGAATGCCCCTGCTGACGGCGATCCTCGGCGTCGGGGTGTCGGTGGCGCTGGTCTACGCGGCGACCTCGGTGGCGACGGTGTCCTCGACGGCGCCGATGCTCGCGGTCATGCTCGGCCTCGCCGTCGGCATCGACTACGCGCTCTTCCTGCTTTCCCGGCATCGCGACCAGCTCGCCGAAGGACTCGAAGTCGAGGAGTCCATCGCCAGGGCGACCGCGACCGCCGGGTCCGCCGTCATCTTCGCCGGGCTCACCGTGGTGATCGCGCTGCTGGGCCTGTTCGTCGCCGGGATCCCGTTCCTGACCGTGATGGGTGTCGCGGCGGCCGGAGGGGTGGCCGTCGCGGTGATCGTGGCCATCACCCTCATCCCCGCGCTGCTGGCGTTCGCCGGTGAACGGCTGCGGCCCAAGAAGCCGCGCAAGGTCAAGCGCAAGAAGAAGGCGCGGTTCAGCCTGCGCTGGGTCCGGCTCGCCACCAAGTCGCCCTGGGTGACGATCGCGTTGATCGTCGGTGTGCTGGCGGTGGCGTCGATACCCGCGCTGGACCTCCGTCTCGCCCTGCCGGACAACGGAACCGACGAGGACGGCACCCCGGCCCGCGTCGCCTACGACGTCGTCGCCGAGCATTTCGGGCCCGGTTTCAACGGCCCGCTGGTCGTCACCGCGGACATCCTGTCGACCACCGACCCGGTCGGGATCACCAACGGCATCGCCGACGACATCCGCGAGGTCCCCGGTGTCGCCGTCGTCCCGCTCGCCACGCCGAACCCCAAGGGCGACACCGCGATCATCCAGGTCGTGCCCACGACCGGCGCCTACGACGAGGCGACCGACGAACTGGTCGAACGGCTGCGGTCGATGGAAGGGCAGTTCAAGGACCGCTACGGCGTGCAGACCGCGGTCACCGGGTTCACCGCCGTCGGCATCGACGTGTCCGCGCAACTCGGCGACGCGCTGCTGCCGTTCGGCATCCTGGTCGTCGGGCTCTCCCTGGTGCTGCTGGCGATGGTGTTCCGCTCGATCCTGGTCCCGCTCAAGGCCACCTTCGGCTATCTGCTCTCGATCGGTGCCGCTTTCGGGGCGACGTCGTTCGTGTTCGGGCAGGGGCATCTGGCCGACGCGCTGGGCGTGACCCGCACCGGCAGCGTGATCAGCTTCCTGCCGATCATCCTGATGGGTGTCCTTTTCGGGCTCGCCATGGACTACGAAGTCTTTCTCGTGTCCCGGATCCGGGAGGACTACGTCCATCACGGCGACGCGCACCAGGCGATCGAGACCGGTTTCGTGTCGGCGTCGAGAGTCGTGACCGCGGCGGCGGTGATCATGCTGGGCGTGTTCGCAGCCTTCGTCCCCGACGGCAGCGCGACGATCAAGCCGATCGCGTTCAGCCTCGCCGTCGGGGTGTTCGTGGACGCGTTCCTCGTGCGGATGACGCTCGTCCCGGCGATCCTCGCGTTGCTGGGCCCGCGTGCCTGGGGCCTGCCGCCGTGGCTGGACCGCAAACTGCCGGTGTTCGACGCGGAGGGCGACGGTCTCGTCCACGAACTCCGGCTCGCCGACTGGCCGGAGCCCGGCTCGTCCGAGGTGATCAGCGCCGCCGGGCTCCGTGTCGACGACGACCGCGGCCGCACCCTCTTCCGCGACGTCGAACTGCACATCGGCCCGGGGGAGATCCTCGCCGTGCACGGTTCCGGTCCGGCTGGCAAGAGCGCCCTGCTGTACGCGCTCGCCGGTCGTGTCCCGCATGTCCTCGGCGATCTGAAGGTGCTCGGCCGGGTGCTGCCGCAGCACGCGCACGCCGTCCGCCGGAACGCCGCCTTCGTCGCCTGCAAGGAAACCGACGATCCCGCCGGCGAGGTCCGGCGCGCGATCGAGGACGGCGTCGGACTCGTCTTCGTCGACGATCTGGACACCGTCGTCGCCACCGCTCAGCGCGCCGCGCTGAGAGCGGCGTTCGCGAGCAGGGCCGCGACGTTCGCCGTGTCCTGCCAGAGCCTCGCCATCGTGCGGGATCTGCTGCCCACCACCGCCGTCGCGGGCCTCGCCATGGCGCCCGCTCCTGTCCCCGCCGAGGTCCGCTGATGTCCCGCTTCTTCACCGGCTCCGCCCGTGCGACCGCCTTCGGCCCGCTGACCTGGAAGACCTGGCTCGGGATCGTGCTCGTGCCGGTGATCGTCGCGCTCGGGCTGGCGTGGGCGTTCTTCTCGCCCGACGACAACCACGGCGCCGCCAAAGCCGCCGTGGTCAACACCGACGAGCCGGTCACGGTGAACGGGCAGCTGATCCCGCTCGGCCGTGAACTGGCCGGGAACCTCGTGCACGGCGAGGATTCCGCGTACACCTGGGTGCTCACCGACGCCGAGGACGCCAAGGAAGGCATCTCGGACGGGACGTATTCCGCGGTCGTGACCATTCCGCCGAACTTCTCCGCACAGGCCACGTCGACGTCGGGAAAGCCGCTCGACGCGAAGCAGGCGATCATGCGCGTCGAAACGTCGCAGCGCACCGGCCTCGTCGATCCGGTGGCCAGCCGGGAGGTCGCGAACGCGACGCTCACCGCGCTGAACCGGCAGATCGTCGAGACCTATGTGGACAATCTGTACATCGGGTTCTCCTCGATCCATCAGCAACTGGTGACCGCGGCCGACGGCAGCGACCAGCTCGTCGTGGGGCTGCGGGAGCTGTCCGACGGAACCGGGAAACTCGCCTCCGGTGCTGGGGAACTCGCCGGTGGGGCGGGAAAACTCAGCGGCGCCGCCGGACAACTGGCGGACGGGGCTCGCAAGCTCGCGAACGGCACCGGGCAGCTCGCGACCGGGTCCGGTCAGTTGTCGTCGGGGCTGACCCAGGCCGAGAAGGACACCGCCCAGCTGCCCCGGCTGACCAGGGAACTGGCCGACGGGGCGCAGCAGGTCGCGAACGGCAACAAGCAGCTGGCCGACGAGATCTCACCGTTGGCGGACAAGGTCGTCCTGATCATCGACGCGCTGCCGACGGCGGGCGATTCGGCGCGCAAGTTCGCCGAACTCGCGCAGAAGTGCAGTGGTGACACCAAGTTCTGTGCCGATCTGAAGGCTGCCTCGGACAAGTTCACGGCCGACGCCGAGATCCTCGACGGCAAACGCGCCGAAATCCGCGACGCCGTCGTGCAGACGAAAAAGGCGGTGCAAGATCTCTCGGCGGGCTCGCAGAAGGTCGCCGACGGGAACAAGCAGCTCGCGGACAAGTCGAAGGACCTGGCGGGCGGCATCGGCTCGGCGGCCGACGGCGCGCGGAAACTCGACGCCGGTGTCAAACAGGCCGATTCCGGCGCGCGGCAGCTCGCCGACGGCTCCGGTCAGCTGGCGGGCGGCGCGACCACCCTGTCCACCGGCGCGGGTGAGCTCGCCACCGGCGCCCGCGCGGCCGCCGACGGCAGCCGGCGCGCCGAATCGGGCGCGTCGGAGCTGGCCAAGGGGCTCAACGACGGCCGGGGCAAGGTACCCGACTACTCCCAGGCCGAACGCGACCACCTCAAACAGGTCGCCGCCACCCCCGCGATCACCGACACGGCGGGCTCGGGCTCGTTCGGTGAAGGCGCGGTGGCGCTGATTCTCGTGCTGGCACTGTGGGTGTGCGCGCTGGCGACGTACCAGGTGATCCAGGCGGTGCCGCCGAGCGTGCTCACCACCCGCGAACCGAGCTGGCGGATCATCCTCGCCGCGGCGATCCCGGGCGCGACGCTCGCGGTGCTGACCGCCCTGATCCTGACCGGTGTGTTCTGGGCATTTCTCGGGCTGAGCTTCGGCAAGGCGATGACCCTGCTGGTGCTGCTCGTCCTCGCGGCCGGAACGTTCACCGTGGTCAACCAAGCCCTGGTGGCGATCTTCAAACGCCCCGGCCGCTTCGCCGCTCTCGCGATCCTCGTCTTCACCGTCGGCGCTTCACTGGTTTCGACCGTGCCCGGGATTTTCGGGACCGTGCTGGGGATTCTGCCGACGAATGGCGCCCTGGTCGCTTTGCGGTCGTTGCTGACGGGGACCGACGGGCTGACGTCGGGGATCGTGCAGCTGGTGGTGTGGCTGGGGATCGGGACACTGGCCATGATCCTGGTGACGGACCGGCGGCGATCCTTGCCGGGGCGGGAACTGCGACTGGCTTGAGCGGGTCGTGAGTGGCGATTCGGGTTGGAGCGGAGCGGTATTTGTCTACCGACTGGGCTTGGGTTCGTCCGGTCTGTCCGCTGGGTGGGGTGCAGCGGAGGAGGATTTCGGACGTTGAACGTCCGGATTCTTCCCCGCTCGGCGGCCGGGTCATCCTCGTCCCGATTCCTACATCGTAGGCGGTGGCACGGTCGAGCGTGGAGGATTCGGGACGGTGAACGTCCTGAATCC